>JAQGLR010000217.1 GCA_028292765.1 Massilia sp.
CGCGGGCCGTATCGCCGAAGTCGGCGCGCGCTTCGCCCTGGACGCGATGCCGGGCAAGCAGATGGCGATCGACGCCGACCTGAACGCTGGCATGATCAACGAGCCGGAAGCGCGCAAGCGCCGAACCGAAGTGGCGCAGGAAGCCGAGTTCTACGGCGCCATGGACGGTGCCTCGAAGTACGTCAAGGGCGACGCCGTCGCCGGCATCATGGTCACCCTGATCAACGTCATCGGCGGCCTGATCGTCGGCGTGGTGCAGCACGACATGGCAGTCGGCGACGCCGCGAAAACCTACACGCTGCTGGCCATCGGTGACGGCCTGGTGGCGCAGATTCCGTCGCTGATCATCTCGATCGCGGCCGGTATGGTGGTGTCGCGCGTGGCCAACGACCAGGACATCGGCGGCCAGATGATGGGCCAGCTGTTCGCCAAGCCGGAAGTGCTGTACATCACGGGCGGCATCATCGCCGGCATGGGCCTGATCCCGGGCATGCCGAACCTGGTATTCCTGCTGCTGGGCGCGGTGCTGGGGGGCAGCGGCTACCTGCTGGCCAAGCGCGCCAAAGCCGGGCCGCAGCGCGAGGCCGAAGCCGCCGCCGAAGAGGCGGCAGGCAACGCCAGCCGCACCGGTGCCACCGAGGCGGAAGAAGCGACCTGGCAGGACATCATGCCGGTCGATACCCTCGGGCTGGAAGTGGGCTACCGCCTGATCCCGCTGGTCGACAAGACCCAGGGCGGCGAGCTGCTCAAGCGCATCAAGGGCATCCGCAAGAAATTCGCGCAGGAAGTGGGCTTCCTGGCGCCGCCGGTGCACATCCGCGACAACCTGGAACTCAAGCCCTCGGCCTACCGCATCACGCTCAAGGGCGTGGAAGTGGGCAGCGGCGAGGCGATCAACGGCCAGTTCCTGGCGATTAATCCCGGCATGGCCAGCGGCACGCTGCCGGGCCAGCCGACGACCGACCCGGCGTTTGGCTTGCCGGCCGTGTGGATCGATGCCGGCATGCGCGACGAGGCACAGAACCTGGGCTATACCGTGGTCGACGCCGGCACCGTGGTGGCGACCCACCTGAACCACCTGATCACGACGCATGCCTCGGAACTGCTGGGCCGCATGGAAGTCCAGGCGCTGCTCGACCATCTGGGCAAGGACACGCCGAAGCTCGTGGAAGACCTGGTGCCGAAGGTGGTGTCGCTGGCGACGCTGCAGAAAGTGCTGCAGAACCTGCTGCTGGAAGGCGTGCACATCCGCGACATGCGCACCATCATCGAGACCTTGTCCGAGCATTCGAACGGCACCCAAGACCCGGGCGACCTGACGGCGCTGGTACGCATCGCGCTGGGACGGGCCATCGTCCAGCAGCTGTTCCCCGGCACCAACGAGCTGTCGGTGATGACACTCGACAACCGCCTCGAACGCCTGCTGATGCAGGCGCTGGGCGCCGGCGGCGACGGCACCGGCATCGAGCCGGGCCTGGCCGACACCATCGCCCAGCAGGCGCACAATGCGGCGCAGCAGCAGGAGGCGATGGGGCACACGCCGGTGCTGCTGGTGCCGGCCCCGTTGCGCGTGCTGCTGTCGCGCTTCCTGCGGCGTGCGCTGCCGCAGTTGAAGGTGCTGTCGCATTCGGAAATTCCGGAGTCGAAAACAATTCGGGTGACCAGCCTGGTGGGGGCGGGGTAAATTGATGGCAGTGGCGCTGGTCGCCAGTGCGGACATGCCGAGGTGCGCAGTCGACGCCGTCTTATTTGAGAAGAACGCGTACAGACCCGTAGGGTGGGCGGGGGATAAGAGTCCGGGGGACTGTTATCCCGCTCACGCGTTCAACAGGCGGACGGGAAGACGCGGTGTACCCAGGAGCGTTGGCTGCCGGTGGTTTGTTCGCGCCGCGGAGCCCGTCGGCGCGCCCTTACCGGTGTGCATGATCCGCGTGGGCACGGAGTGCCCACGCTACAGGAGGCTCATCAGTATTCATGCTTCACCCCGCGGCGCCGTCCCCGCGTATCCATTCCGTCACCTAAATCGAATTAACCCACTTTCCCCATCCTTTTCCCCCGATGGTTGCCTCACGGCATCGTCAATAATCTCAACTGTAAACGGGCAATATCGTCCCGACATGAATTGACCAGCAGTGCGGAGAGTAAGATGAATGTGAAGAAATTTACAGCGGCAACATCCCGTGAAGCCTTGCGCAAGGTGCGCGACGCGCTCGGGCCCGACGCCGTCATCCTTTCGAACCGTCCGGTCGATGGCGTGGTCGAGATCCTCGCGCTCGACAACGACGACGTCGCTTCCCTGGCCGCGCCCGCGCCGGGCTCCGAGATGGCCCAGCCGCAGCCGCGCCTGGACCTGAACGCCTTTGAACCGGAAGCGCCGGCTTTCGTGAACCGCCGCGGCAGCGCCCCGGCCCTGGCAGCGGCACCCGAACACGTCTACGCCACCCGCGGCGCTCCAACTCCGCAAGCGCAGCCGGAACCGGAATTCGTTGCCGAGCACGGCTACGCGAACCGCCGCGCCGCGCAGCCGGAGCCGGGCTTCGACATGGCGGCGATGACCTCGATGATGTCGGCCGCGATCGCCCAGGCGAAAGAATCCGCCGCGCAGGAGATGAGCGGCATGATGTACGAGCTGCGCGCCATGCGCGGCATGATGGAAACCCAGTTGGCCGAGCTGTCCTGGGGCAACACCCCGCAGCGCGAGCCGCAAAAGGCCGCCGTGCTGCGCGAGATGCTCGCCGCCGGCTTCTCGGCTTCGCTGGCGCGCTACCTGGTCGACAAGATGCCGGCCAACAAGGACGCCGCCGAGGCGATGCGCTGGATCAAGACGGTACTGGCGCGTAACCTCACCACGATGGCCGACGAAGACAACCTGTTTGAGAAGGGCGGCGTGTTCGCCCTGGTCGGCCCGACCGGCGTCGGCAAGACCACCACCACCGCCAAGCTGGCCGCGCGCTGCGTGATGCGCCACGGCCCCGAGAAGCTGGCCCTGATCACCACCGACGCCTACCGTATCGGCGGCCACGAGCAGCTGCGCATCTACGGCAAGATCCTGGGCGTGATGGTGCACTCGGTGAAGGACGAAGCCGACCTGCGCATCGCCTTGAAAGAGCTGCGCAACAAGCACACCGTGCTGATCGACACCATCGGCGTGTCGCAGCGCGACCAGATGGTGACCGAGCAAGTCGCCATGCTGCAGGGCTCCGGCGCCGACGTGAAACGCCTGCTGTGCCTGAACGCGACGTCCACCAACGAAACCCTGGCCGAAGTCGTGCGCGCCTACCAGGGCAGCGGCCTGCACGGCTGCATCATGACCAAGCTCGACGAAGCCGCCTCGATCGGGAACGTGCTCGATGTGGTCATTCGCCAGAAACTGAATTTGCACTACATCTCGAACGGCCAGCGCGTGCCGGAAGACCTGCACCTGGCCGACCGCGCGATGCTGATCGACCGCGCCTTCCGCAGCCGCCGCGACGCCGCCGCCGCCTTTGACGACGCCGACCTGCCGCTGATGATGGCCGGCACCAGCAAGCGCGACGAGAGCTTGAAAGGGGTGCGCTTTGGCTAGTTTTGATTTTGACCAGGCCGAAGGCCTGCGCCGGATGCTGGCCGGGCCGAAGCCACGTGTCGTCACCTTCCTTTCCGCCACCCCGAGCGACGACAAGGGCGCCATGCTGGTGAACCTGGGCGCCTCGCTGGCCCAGGCCGGCAACGAAGTGCTGATCGTCGACGCCACCACGCGCGACTACGGCGTCGCGCGCCGGCTCGAGATGGAACGCCACGCCGGCCTGCTGCAGGTCGCACGCCAGGAATGCGGATTGAACCAGGTGGTGCAAGCCGCGCCCCAGGGCTTTTCGATGGCGCTGCTGTCGCGCGACGGCGACACGCCCGGCCGCGGGACCGATGAAGCACGGCGCCTGGCGAAAGCCTTCGATGTGCTGGTGAAAGGGCAGGGCGGGATCGTCATCGTCGATGGCGAATTGCAACGCGACGGCAGCTTTGCGGTGCCGGTCCTGGCCGAGTCGGAAATCGTGGTGCAGGTCTCTACCAGCGCCACCTCGATCACGAATGCCTACTCGATGATCAAGCGCCTGGCCCAGGAATTCGGACGCCGTCCATTTGGCATCCTGGTCACCGGGGCCACCGAGGCAGAGGCGAAGGTGGTTTACGATAATATGTCGGCAGCGGCAAGTCGTTACCTTGCAGTAACGTTGAGCTCGATGGGCTCGGTGCCGGCCGACGAATACCTGCACCGCGCCGCGCGCCTCGGGCGTGCGGTGGTGGATGCCTTCCCACTGGCCGGGGCGTCGGTGGCTTTCCGTGAGCTGGCGGGGCGTTTTGCGATTCCTGCGCTTCCTGCGATTCAGCGCTTCACTCGATTCGAGCGTCAGAGCGGCGGCGCGCATTTTGGTTCCTGAGAAAAAAAGCACAAGCATGTATACCGTCAAAGGGAAAGCGGACAAGAACCACCTGCTCACCGAGCACG
>JAQGLR010000240.1 GCA_028292765.1 Massilia sp.
GCGCCCAAAATGAAGCGCCGGACGTGCTCGTCAAGCGCATCAGCGCCGACGTCATCGAGACCGTCAAGGCCGACAAGGACATCCAGGCCGGCAACCGCAACCGCATCATGGAACTGGTCAACTCGAAAATCCTGCCGCACGTGGATGCCGAGAAGATGACCGCCCAGGCCGCCGGCCGTTTCTGGCGCCAGGCAACCCCGGACCAGCAAAAACGCCTGTCGGAAGAATTCCGCACGCTGCTGGTGTACACCTACTCGGGCGCGCTGTCGCAGATCAAGAACGAAACGATCGAGTTCAAGCCGATGCGCGCGGCAGCCACCGACACCGACGTCGAAGTGCGTTCGCAGGTGAACGTTACCCGCGGCGAGCCGATCACCCTGAACTACCGCCTGGCCAAGGTCAACGGTGGCTGGAAGATCTACGACATCAACGTGCTGGGCGCGTGGCTGGTCGAGACCTACAAGGGCACCTTCGCCGCCGAGATCAACAAGTCGGGCGTCGACGGCCTGATCAACAAACTGGCCGAGCGCAACCGCCAGCTCGCGAACAAGCCGCTGAAGGCGTCGAAGTAAACATGGCCGAAGCAAATCCGATGTTGTCGCTCGACGCCCTGACCTTCGACACCGCTCAGGCGGCGCTGGAGCAGGGCTGCCTGGCGATCCAGGCCGGCGAGACCGTGTTCGACCTCGGCGGCGTGCGCACCGCCGACTCGTCGGGCGTGGCCCTGCTGCTCGCCTGGCAGCGCCGCGCGCGCGATGCCGGGCAGAAGCTCACGTTTATCAATGTGCCCCGCAATATTGATGCGCTGACGCAGTTGTATGGGCTGGACGGGGTGCTGGCGCGCGGGTGATGGAGAGATCAATCGCATTAAGCCCCGGCAACCCACCAGCCTCTTGCATTCCCGATTTCCCCTATAATGGGTCGTTTCCCCGCTCGGTCCTCCCGAAGAAGCATGACAGCGATCCAGATTAGCAGCGTCGAGAAAAGCTACAAGGCCTTCAAGGCCCTGAAAGGCGTTTCCCTGACGATTGAGCAGGGCGAGTTCTTCGGCCTGCTTGGCCCCAACGGGGCCGGCAAAACGACCCTGATTTCCACCATCGCCGGGCTGATCCGGCCGGACGTCGGCAGCGTGAAAATCCACGGCCACGACGTCGTCACCGACTTCCGCGAAGCGCGCAAGAAACTCGGCGTGGTGCCGCAGGAACTCGTGTTCGACCCGTTCTTCACCGTGCGCGAAACGCTGCGCCTGCAGTCGGGTTACTTCGGCATCAAGAACAACGACAAATGGATCGACGAGGTCATGGAAAACCTCGACCTCACGAATAAAGCCGACGTCAACATGCGCGCGCTCTCGGGCGGCATGAAGCGGCGCGTGCTGGTCGCCCAGGCGCTGGTGCACAAGCCGCCCGTCATCGTCCTCGATGAGCCGACCGCCGGCGTCGACGTCGAACTGCGCCAGACCCTGTGGAAGTTCATCTCGCGCCTGAACCGCGAAGGCGGCCATACGGTCGTCCTGACCACCCATTACCTGGAAGAAGCGCAGGCCATGTGCCAGCGCGTGGCGATGCTCAAATCCGGCAAGGTGGTTGCACTCGACACCATGAGCGCGCTGCTGCGCCGCGTGTCGGGCTCGCAGCTGATCGTGCACCTGAAAAGCGGCGATTTACCGCAAGACCTGCGCCACCTCGTTTCGCACGACGAGCACGGCAATGGTGCGGGCAACAAATACAGCCTGCGCGTCAACGACTATTCGGACGTCGAGCCGATCCTCGCGCGCCTGCGCACGAGTGGCGCCGTCATCGACGAGATGCAACTGCAGCAGGCCGACCTCGAAGACATCTTCCTGCAAATCGTGGGCGACGGGCAATCCGGCAAGGGCAGGCCATGAATATCGTTTCTGTTGGTTTCCGCACGCTGTTCTTCAAGGAAACACTGCGCTTCTGGAAGGTCGCCACGCAAACCATCGCCGCGCCGATCCTGACCGCCATGCTGTACCTGCTCATCTTCGGCCACGTGCTCGAGGGCCGGGTCGAGGTGTATCCGGGCGTGTCGTATACCGCCTTCCTGGTGCCCGGCCTGGTGATGATGAGCGTGCTGCAAAATGCCTTCGCCAACGCGTCCTCGTCGCTCATCCAGTCGAAAATCACGGGCAACCTGGTGTTCATCCTGTTGCCGCCGCTGTCGCACTGGGAAATCCTGCTCGCTTATGTGTCGGCCTCGGTCGTGCGCGGCGTGGTGGTGGGGGCCGGCGTGTTTGCGATGACCGCCTGGTTTGCGCACCTGAGCTTTGCCGAGCCCGTGTGGATCGTCGTGTTCGCGCTGCTGGGCGCGGCCATCCTGGGCACGCTGGGCGTGATCGCCGGTATCTGGGCGGATAAATTCGACCAGCTCGCCGCCTTCCAGAACTTCCTGATCGTGCCCGCCACCTTCCTGGCCGGTGTGTTCTATTCGATCCACTCGCTCCCGCGCTTCTGGCAGGCAGTCTCGCATTTCAACCCGTTCTTTTATATGATTGACGGGTTCCGCCACGGCTTCTTCGGCCAGTCCGACATCTCGCCGTGGACCAGCCTTGCCGTCGTCTCCGCGTTCTTCGCGGTGCTCGCGGTGGTGGCGATTAACCTGCTCCGCCACGGCTACAAACTGCGTCATTGAATGCACTGAGCACACTGAGCGCACTGAATACTATTATTTAGGAATTATCGTGTCGACCACTCCAGAATTGATCCACAGCTACATCGAAAACGGCCTGCAATGCACGCACCTGCAAGTCGAGGGCGATGGACGCCACTTCTCGGCCCTGATCGTGTCGCCCGCCTTTGCCGGCAAGCGCCCGATCCAGCGCCACCAGCTGGTGTATGCGGCGCTCGGCGACCGCATGCGCGAAGAGATCCACGCGCTGTCGATGAAGACCCTGACCCCTGAAGAATACGGAGGCTGAGCATGGATAAACTCCAGATCGTTGGCGGCAAACCCCTGAACGGCGAGATCGCCGTATCCGGCGCCAAGAACGCGGCGCTGCCCATCCTGTGCGCAGGCCTGCTCACCAGCGGCGACGTCGAGCTGTCGAACGTGCCGCGCCTGCATGACGTGAAAACCATCCTGCGCCTGCTCGAGCAGACCGGCCTGAAGGTCAGCCAGCTCAGTGGGGACGACAGCGAAAACGTGACCCTGAACGGCGCCGACATCACCAGCCTGGAAGCGCCCTACGAGCTGGTGAAAACCATGCGCGCCTCGATTCTCGTGCTGGGCCCCTTGCTGGCGCGCTTCGGCGAAGCCAAGGTGTCCCTGCCGGGCGGCTGCGCGATCGGTTCGCGTCCGGTCGACCAGCACATCAAGGGCCTGCAGGCGCTCGGTGCCGAGATCGTGGTCGAGAACGGCTTCATCAAGGCCACCGCCAAGCGCCTGAAGGGCGGCCATTTCACCTTCGACATGGTCAGCGTCACCGGCACCGAGAA
>JAQGLR010000282.1 GCA_028292765.1 Massilia sp.
GCTGGGTGATCTTCAGGATCTCGCGGATGAACGACGATTGCATTTGCGCGGCGCGTTCCGAGAAGCGCCAGGTGATCGGGGCGGGCGGGGTAAAGCTGTCGATTTTCATGCTGGTCTCACAAAGGAAGGGGGCCGTAGTCAGTATTCATGCTGGGCCAATATAAGCTCGCCGGATAGGCGGCTTCTCAAAAGACGGCGCTGGGTAAGCGCCATCCGCATACGCAAAATCGGTCAATGACGCCAGTTGCCTACGCTACGTCAGCTACTTCAACGATCATTTCGATCTCGACGCAGGCGCCGCGCGGGACCTGCGCCACGCCGAAGGCCGAGCGCGCGTGCTTGCCGGCGTCGCCGAAGACGTCGCCGAGCAGTTCCGAGGCGCCGTTGGTGACCAGGTGCTGTTCGGTGAAGTCCGGGGTCGAGTTCACCAGGCTCATCAGTTTGACGATGCGCTTCACACGGTTCAGGTCGCCGCCGCATGCGTCCTGCAAGGTGCTCATCAGGTCGATCGCGATGGCGCGCGCGGCCGCCTGGCCGTCGGCGGTCGTCTTGTCCTTGCCCAGCTGGCCGACGTTGACCGAGCCGTCCGCATTCTTGGCGATGTGGCCGGAAATGAAGACCAGGTTGCCTGTTTGCACGTACATGACGTAGGCGGCGGCCGGCGCGGCGGCCGCTTGCAGGGTGATGTTCAGTTCGGTGAGTTTGTCGTAGACGGACATGGGTATTCCAATGCGGTGGATGAAGCCGGTATTGTACGACTTGCCAGCCGGGATGCACACCGGAACGCGGCAGCGGGACGGCCCCGCGGGCGCCCGGAACAGTTACCGTATCTGGTTCGCCTGCCCGTTGAGTTGCGTAATGGCTGCGTTCCAGACATTCACCCAGGTATTAAAGCCGTGGCCGCTTGGAACATGGACTTCGCTCACCGTGGCCCCGCGCGCCTTCAGGCCCGATGCGATCGCCGACGCTGATTCGAAGAAGCCGCGTTCCATGTAGCCGGCGCCCTGTCCAGGTCGACCTTGTTCGCCAGCGCATTGTGGACGAAGTTGCGCGCGTACTGGCCGTCGGCCAGGTAGATGACCGAGCATCGGGCCAGCGTTTGCCGGCACGCGGCGCCCTTGAAGACCGACACCTTGCGGACGCCGAGCACGCCGCCCGCATCGATGGAGCGTGTGGTCAGTTGCGCACCCGAGCGGGAGATCAGGCCCTCGTCGATCTTGTTGTCGGCAAACACGAACTGGGGCGAGCCCTTGTGCTGGAGGCAGGCATCCGGACGGTTCTTCACGTCATTGAATCGCAGGTCGAGCATGGCGCTTGCCATCCGATTCCAGCGGAAGCTGGCGGAATAGACGTTCTCCGCAATCTTGTCGAGATAGCCCTGGATTTCGCAGCAGAGAAAGGGACCGCTCGGGTAAGACGCCTCGGCCGGCGTCATGCGCACGCTCACGACCAGGGTATCGCCCTTACCTCATAGGCGAAGTTCGCGCCCCTCAGCTTGTCGAGTTCGGGCGCGACGCGCTCCGCGGGCAGGGGCTGCTTGCATGGCAGGGTGTAGCCGGCCGCGGCGTGCGCGGCCGTGCAGGCACGCATATCCCGCGCAATGAAGCGCTCGTCCTGGGCGAGGGCAGCATTCCGGGCGCCGAGGCAGGCCAGGGTGAACAGGGCGAGCAGGGCACGTTTCGCTGTGCGGGCGAGCATCGATGTGACGGTCATGGCTGCGGCGGGCCGGAATGGAAGACTCATCAGTATAGATAATCTTGTCACCCGATTAATCACAGATTGTCACACCGCCGCTGAGGCGGGCCTGCCCGCCATAAGCGCCGCTCCGGCTGCCAACGGGCGACAGTTTATCGCTTTGGCATTGCCAAGTGGTATCATCCTGCGCTTGCCGCTGCGCGGCGCATGAGGAGCGCGGGCCCTGATGAACACCGTTTTTTTGCTGAAGCTGCTGCTGGTGCCGATCCTGATCTGGCTCGTCACGCTGGCCGGCCGGCGCTGGGGACCCGGCGTTGCCGGCTGGCTGTCCGCCTTCCCGATCGTCGCCGGCCCGATCCTGCTTGTCCTCACGCTCGAGCAGGGACCCGGGTTTGCCGCCGATGCGGCCGGGGGCACGCTGCTGGCAGTGGTGGCGATCCTGGTGTTCAGTGTCGCCTACGCGTGGGCTTCGGTGCGTTTTGGCGTGGCCGGGTCGATGGCGCTGGCGCTGCTGGCCTGGGGGATGGCCGTGGCGGCCCTGCAGTTGCTGTCATTGCCCCTGGCGGCGGCTTTCGTGCTCGTCTGGTGCGCGCTGTTCGGCGCGGCACGCTTGTTACCGACTGCCCTGCCGGCCGCGGCAGCAGGCGCGGTAACAGACGCCCCGTGCCGCAGCGACCTGCCGTGGCGCATGCTCGCCGGCGCCGTGCTCGTGTTTGCCGTCACCACCGGCGCGGCCGGGCTCGGCGCGCGCCTCTCCGGCTTCTTCGCGATGTTCCCCGTCATGGGCACGGTGCTGGTCGGCTTCGCGCATGCCGGCCTCGGGCGCGGGAATGCCGTCGCCCTGTTGCGCGGCATGGTGACCGGGTATTTCGGGTTTTCGGTGTTCTGCGCCATGCTGGCCATGCAGCTGCGCATTGGCTCGGTCGCGCCTGCCTTCGCGCTTGCGCTGGGCTGCGCGCTGGCGGTGCACCTGGCGGCGCGGCGCCTGTCGGGGGCAGGCGTGGCGGCGCCGGTCGCCGCGACGAAGGCGTGACCGCGTGTTCTGGTGTTGAGCCTTTTGCAAGAATCGTTGTATAAATTCGCCCTTGAAATCGATATTGCTATCCCAATATTGCTGCAATCCGTACAACCTTTAGTTCAAACCGCGTATTTCAACCCGCACCACCACGAGGAACAAGATGGCTGCTGCCGAAAAAGAGACCCTTGGCTTTCAAGCTGAAGTAAAACAGCTACTGCAATTGATGATTCACTCCTTGTATTCGAACAAGGAGATCTTCCTGCGCGAACTGATTTCGAACGCATCCGATGCCGCCGACAAGCTGCGCTTCGAAGCGATCAACAACGACGCCCTGTATGGCGACGACCATGAGCTGAAGATCCGCGTCACCTTCGACAAGGACGCGCGCACGATCACGATTTCCGACAACGGCATCGGCATGAGCCGCGACGAAGTCATTTCGCACCTCGGCACCATCGCCAAGTCGGGCACCAAGGAATTCTTCAGCAAGCTCTCCGGCGACCAGCAGGCCGACGCGGCCCTGATCGGCCAGTTCGGCGTGGGCTTCTACTCGGGCTTCATCGTCGCCGAGAAGATCATCGTCAACACCCGTCGCGCCGGCGCCTTTGTGTCCGACGGCGTGCGCTGGGAGTCGGCCGGCGAGGGCGACTACAGCATCGAATCGATCGAAAAGCAGGGCCGCGGCACCGACGTCATCCTGCACCTGCGCGCCGGCGAAGAAGAGCTGCTGTCGTCGTGGAAGCTGAAATCGATCATCCGCAAGTATTCCGACCACATCTCGCTGCCGATCGTCATGCAGAAGGAAGAGTGGGAGGAAGAAAAGAAGCAGACCCTCATGAAGGACGAGGTCGAGACGATCAACCAGGCCAGCGCCCTGTGGGCCCGCAACCGGGCCGACGTCACCAAAGAACAGTACGACGAGTTCTACAAGCACGTCTCGCACGACTTCCAGGAGCCGCTTGCCTACACCCACAACCGCGTGGAAGGCCGCAGCGAATACACCCAGCTGCTGTACGTGCCGAGCCATGCCCCGTTCGACCTGTGGGACCGCAACAAGCGCGGCGGGATCAAGCTCTATGTAAAACGCGTCTTCATCATGGACGACGCCGAGCAGCTGATGCCGACCTACCTGCGCTTCGTGAAGGGCGTGATCGACTCGAGCGACCTGCCGCTGAACGTCTCGCGCGAAATCTTGCAGGAGTCGCGCGACGTGCGCGTGATCCGCGAAGGTTCGACCAAGCGCGTGCTCGGCATGTTGGAAGAAATGGCGAACGCGGACGAGCTTGAGGTCAAAGCCAGGTACGCCACCTTCTGGAAGGAATTCGGCCAGGTGCTGAAAGAGGGCATCGGCGAGGACGCGACCAACAAGGAACGCATCGCCAAGCTGCTGCGCTTCGCCTCGACCGCCAACGAAAACGACGAGCAGACCACGTCGTTCACCGACTACGTGGCGCGCATGAAGGAAGGCCAGGACAAGATTTATTACGTCGCAGCCGACAACTTCAACGCCGCGAAGAACAGCCCGCACCTCGAAATCTTCCGCAAGAAGGGCGTCGAAGTGCTGCTCATGACCGACCGTGTCGACGAGTGGATGCTGTCCTTCCTGACCGAGTTCGAAGGCAAGGAGCTGGCATCGGTGGCGAAGGGCGGCCTCGACCTCGGCAAGCTGGAAGACGAAGCCGAGAAGAAGGAGCACGAAGAGACCGAGACCCAGTACAAGGAGCTGGTCGAGCAGATGAAGGGCGCGCTGGCGGACAAAGCCAAGGACGTGCGCGTCACCTTCCGCCTGACCGACTCGCCGGCCTGCCTGGTGGCGGACGAGCACGAACTGTCGGCGAATCTGGTGCGCATGCTGAAAGCGGCGGGCCAGAACGCGCCGGAATCGAAGCCGATCCTCGAGATCAACCCGAACCACCCGCTGGTGACGCGCCTGAAGTACGAAGACGCAACTGGCGGACGCTTCGCCGACTGGTCGCACATCCTGTTCGACCAGGCGATGCTGGCCGAAGGCGGCAGCCTCGCCGATCCGGCGAGTTTCGTCAAGCGCCTGAACGAGATGCTGCTGGCGACCGCGAAGTAAGCGTTGGTGCGACATGACAACCGGGCCTGCGGGCCCGGTTTTTTTTTGCCCCCCTCAACGGGACGTGGCCGCGCCCACCGGCAAGCGTGCCGTCAGCCGCACGAACCGCGCCTCGAACCATCCTTTCCGATGCTCGGTGACCTGGCCAACAAGCCAGGTGCTCACCCCGATCACCACCACCAGCGCCGCCACATCCACGCCGCTGTTCCGGTCATGCGGATACAAGGCCATCCACAAGCGCATCACCAGCGCATGCACCAGGTACAGCGTGAACGTGTACGAGGCCAGGGTTCGCACCGGCTTTTCAAAGCGCAGCAGGCTGGAAAACACCGCGTTCTTCGCGCACAGGAAGTTGGCGGCGACGAGCACGCACACCACGTAATCGGCCAGGTAACGGTCCGCGCTTTTCAGGGGCAGGCCGGGGAAGGGCCAGGTGGCGTGGGCCAGTGCGCGCAGCGCGACGTCCGTGTCCGACACCTTGAACAGCACCAGCAGCGCCAGGGTGGCGCACCATCCGAGGAGTGCGAGCGGGCGCTTGACGACCAGCCGTTTCTGCCAGTGATACACCAGCACGCCGCTTGCCCACACCGGCAGCAGCAGCCACAGTTTCGGCCCCATGAGCAGCAACAGCGAAGCGGCGACCAGGATGCGGCGGCGCCCGCGCAGGTAGAACAGCGCGCCGAACAGCACGTAATACCAGACCTCGTAGCCGAGCGACCAATAGGGCGCCAGCAGTGGCGGCGCCTCGGAAATGGTCCACAGCTCGCCCATGAAGAGCAGGTGCAGCGGCAGGTAGAGCCAGGGTTTTGCGAGCTGGTAGAAGCGCTCCAGCGGCAGCACGCCCGCTGCCACGAGCGCGCCGGCGGCGAAAAAGGCGAGCAGCAGGATCGGCAGGGCCACCGAGTAGATGCGGGTGCAGCGCGCCACGCAATACGCGCGCAGCCCGCCGTCTTTCCGCTCCGTCGTGTAGGCGATCACGAAACCGGACAGCACGAAGAAGATCACCACCGATTCACGGCCGAGATTGAGCAGCCACGAACCATGGTTCCCTGCGATGACCGCGTACGGGGCGAAGTGGCTGGCCACGACCAGCACCGCCGCGAGGAAGCGGCAGCAGTCGAGGTAGAGCGACAGCGATCGGGGGAGCGGAGGGGCCGGGTGTGCCATGGAAGTGCCTGGTTATGCAGCCGCCATGATACCGCATGCCGCAACGCAACCTGCAAAAGAGACAATAGCCGTCGTGGTAAGGACGGCTAGGTGTGCAGCTGCGCGCAGAATTCCAGCAGCATCTGTTCGCCTTCCGGCCACTCGCCATAACCGGCGTCGGTATTCACGTGATCGGCGTCGCCGATTTCGACATAGCGGCTGCCCCAAGCCGCGGCAAAGGCTTGCGCACGCTCGCGCGTGACGAAGGGGTCGTCCGTGCTGGCGACAACGAGGCTGGGGAAGGGCAGCCGGGCCAGCGGGACCGGGGCGAAGCCGTTGGCGTCGATCGGGTAGGACGGGGCGTCGACATCGCTCGGCGCGACGAGGAAGGCGCCGGCCGCGCGCAACGGCGAGCCGGATGCGGCCCAGTGCGCGGCCAGGATGCACCCGAGGCTGTGCGCGACCAGCACCGGTGCGCCGTCGCAGGTGGCGATGGCGGCATCCATTTCGGCGACCCATTCGTCCCGGCCGGGATCGTTCCAGTCGCGATGCTCGAGGCGCCGCCAGCCTGGATGACGGGCGTGCCACAAGGACTGCCAGTGCTGCGGTCCGGAGTTCCAGAGGCCGGGCAGGATCAGCACATCCGTCGATACGTCATCCATGGAACCTCCGCCTTGTCGTTCAGTCCATTGTACGCGTGGTCACAAGGCGGTGCGCAGCGTGAACAGTTCCGGAAACAACACCACGTCGAGCATCTTGCGCAGGTAGCTCACGCCGGCCGTGCCGCCGGTGCCGGTCTTGAAGCCGATGATGCGCTCGACCGTCGTCACGTGGCGGAAGCGCCAGAAGCGGAAGGCCGTCTCGAGGTCGACCAGTTTTTCGGCCAGTTCGTACAGCGCCCAGTGTTTGTCCGGCGCCTGGTACACCGCGAGCCAGGCCGCCTTCACCGATTCGTCGTGCTCGGTCGGCAGGGTCGGCTTGCGTTCGAGGCGTTCCCTGGAAATCGTAAAACCGCTGCGCGCCAGCAGGTGGATCGCTTCGTCGTAGGCCGACGGCGTATGGAGCTCGCGTTCGAGGATCGCGTGCGCCGGCGGGTTCTTCTCGTGCACGGCCAGCAGCGCCGCGTTCTTGTTCCCGAGGATGAATTCGAGCGCCCGGTACTGGTGCGACTGGAAGCCGGACGAGGCGCCGAGCCAGGGCCGGATCGCCGTGTATTCCGACGGCGTCATCGTCGCCAGCACGTCCCAGGCATGCACCAGCTGGTCCATGATGCGCGCCACGCGCGCCAGCATCTTGAAGGCGGGATCGAGCTCGCCGGCGCGCAGGTGCACGCGCACCGCCGCCAGCTCGTGCAGCATCAGCTTGACCCACAGTTCGCTGGTCTGGTGCTGGATGATGAACAGCATCTCGTTGTGGTTCGGCGAGAGCGGGTGCTGGGCCGACAGGATCTGGCCGAGGCCGAGGTAGTCGCCATAGCTCATCGACTCCTTGAAGTCCATTTTCGCGCCGTGCCACTCGGCGGGTTTGTCCTGATCGTCGCTCATGGAGGCCTCACGTCATTCATGTGACTGCGCCGCGGGCGGCGGCGACATCGTAATCCTCGCGGTCGAGGATGTCCTTCAGGATCGCGACCGCGTCCCACACGTCGGCGAAACGCGTGTACAGCGGCGTGAAGCCGAAGCGCATGATTTCCGGCTCGCGGTAGTCGCCGATCACGCCGCGGGCGATCAGCGCCGTCATCACCGCATAGCCGTGCGGGTGGGTGAAGCTGACATGGCTGCCGCGGCGCGCATGTTCGCGCGGGGTCACGAGGCCGAGCGGGTGACCGGCACAGGTGGATTCGACCAGCTCGATGAAAAGGTCGGTCAGCGCCAGCGACTTGGCGCGGATCGCCGCCATGTCGGTCTCTTCGAACACTTCCAGCCCGCATTCCACGAGCGACAGCGAGACCACCGGCTGGGTGCCGCACAGCGCGCGGCCGATACCGTCGCAGGGCGAAAACCCGTGCGCCATCGCGAACGGTTTGGCGTGGCTCCACCAGCCGGTGAGCGGATGCCTGAAACTGGCCTGATGCCGCTCGGGCACCCAGATGAAGGCCGGGGCGCCGGGGCCGGCGTTCAGGTATTTATAGGTGCAGCCGACCGCGAAGTCGACTTCCGCGCCGCGCAGGTCGAGGGGCACGGCGCCTGCCGAGTGGGCCAGGTCCCAGACGATCAGGGCGCCATTCTGGTGCGCGTGACGGGTCAGCGCCGCCATGTCGTGCTGGTAGCCGGTCCGGTAGTTGACGTGGGTGAGCATGACGACGGCGCAATCGGCATCGATCGCCGCCAGGAGTTCCTCGCTCGAGTCGACCAGGCGCACGCTGTAGCCGCGTTCGAGCCAGTTGGTCAGCCCTTCGGCCATATAGATATCGGTCGGGAAGTTGCTGCGCTCGGTGACGATCACCCGCCGCGCCGCATGCACGCCCTCGGCCTGCATCCGCAGCGCGGCAGCCAGGGCCTTGAACAGGTTCAGCGAGGTGGTGTCGGTGACGGCGACTTCGCCCGGCCCGGCGCCGATCAGCGGCGCCAGCCGGTCGCCTAAACGTTTCGGCATGTCGAACCAGCCGGCCGTGTTCCAGCTGCGGATCAGGTCCTGGCCCCATTCGCGCGCCACCACTTGATTAGCCCGGGCCAGCGCCGCGCGCGGGCGGGCGCCGAGCGAATTGCCGTCCAGGTAGATGACGCCTTCCGGCAGGTCGAAGCGTTCGCGCAGCGGCGCCAGCGGGTCTTGCGCGTCGCGCGCGAGGCAGTCGGCGCGGGAGGTGGTGCGAGAGGTAGCGCAGGTAACTGAGGTGTCGTTCATATACCCTTCAAGAATCCTGGGCGCGGGGCCCGTTCGGGCGGCAGTGTAGCAAGAAAATTGTTTTTCCAACAAGCCTAAAGTTCGGGATGAGCCTGCCGTTAAGGGTACAGAAGGCGCAGTTCGGGAGGTCAGAAAATATTTCAAAAATATTTTCGAAAAACCCTAAAGTTCCCGCCAGGGCTGCCGTTAAAGGATCAGAGCGGCAGGAAGCCTGTCTGAAAAATATTTCAGAACAGCCCTAAAGTTCCCGTTTTGGTTGACGTTAATCAACCAATAAGCAACACACGAGCCAGTCGCCGGGAAAGCCCGGGCAGTAAAAACGACGCGCTCGACATCATCGAAATCGCCTCCTCCTCATAGGAGCGCATCTCCCATCCGCAAGGGTTTGTCAGACAAACTCCTATGGCGGATCTCGTCTTTGGCGGACGCAAAATACAGGGTTCATCCGATTCCCGAAAAGTTTCCATACAGTCAGAATCTGTCTCACTGGCAACACACACAGCCAGGTTCACGAAACGACGGAGAATGGAATATGACTGCAAACGACATGATGGCTGAAATCCGGGATGCTAACCTCAGCTACCTGATGCTGGCCCAGCAGATGATCCGCAGCGACAAAGTCACCGCCATCTTCCGTCTCGGCATCTCGGCCGACATCGCCGACCTGATCGAAGGCATGAGCAATGCCCAGATCCTGAAGCTCGCCGGCGGCAACATGATGCTGGCCCGCTTCCGCTTCGACGACACCGCCATCCTGTCGATGCTCACCAGCCACACCAAGGACCGCGCGCTGGCCCAGTCGCACGCCGCCATCCTGATGGCCGGTCAGCCTGCCGAAGAAATTGCCTAAAAGATCGCTGGGCTCAGGTCCGATGGTGTAGGATGCCCAGGACTGAAGCGGAGCGGTAATGAGTAAAAAAAGCGTCGTATCTGAAGCGCAGGAAATCCAGCTTGCGATTGAGCTGATCAATTTGGGGGCGCGCCTGCAGCTCCTCGAGAGCGAAGTGTCGCTGTCGCGCGAGCGCCTGATCAAGCTGTACAAGGAACTGAAGGGCATGTCGCCTCCGAAAGGCATGCTGCCGTTCTCGACCGACTGGTTCCTGACCTGGCAACCGAACATCCACTCCTCGCTGTTCATCAACATCCATAACTTCCTGTTCGAACATGCCGGCGCTACCGGTGTCCAGGCGGTGATGAAAGCCTACAAGCTCTACCTCGAACAAATGCCGGCCGAGTCCGGCGAAGAGCCGCTGCTCTCGCTGACGCGCGCCTGGACCCTGGTGCGTTTCTTCCAGAGCAACATGCTGGCGCTGGCGCCTTGCAACAAGTGCAAAGGCAAGTTCGTCGTCAACGCCTTCGACCTCACCGGCGATTACCTCTGCGGCCTGTGTCACATGCCTTCGCGCGCCGGCAAGACGCGCAAGGCCAAGGACGCCGCGAACGCGGAAGCCGCCCGGGTCGAAGCCGAGGCCGAAGCCCGCCAAGGCGGAACCCAAGGCGGAAGCCAAGGCGGAAGCCAAGGCGGAAGCCAGGGCGGAAGCCAGGGCCTTGAACCCGGCGCCTGATCCCCTGGCGATGTGCGTGTTGCGCCGGAGCGCGCCGTGAGCGCCGCCGGCCGCCTCGGCCGACTAGGTCGGCTCCCCTCGGTGCGTGCCTTGCTGTGCCAGGCCGCCGCGTTTCCGCTCACCCTGGCCGGCGTCTACCTGCTGGCGCGCGCCGGCGCCCAGCCGTCCTACCTGGTTGCCGCCATCCTGCAAGGCGTGTTCGCCGCTTGGCTAGCCTGGCGCTGGCGCCTCGCGCCGTGGTGGTTCGCGATCGGGGGCCTGTTTCCGCTCGCGCTACTGGGCGCCAGTACCCTCGACCTGCCGCCAGGCCTGTTCCTCGGCGTATTCCTGTTCATGCTGGTGCTGTACTGGTCGACCTTCCGCACCCAGGTGCCGTATTACCCGTCCGGCAAGACTGCCTGGACCGTGGTGGCGGCGCAGCTGCAGCAGGGCAGGCCGGTTCGCGTGATCGACATCGGCAGCGGCCTCGGTGGGCTGGTGCTCGACCTCGCGCGGCGCCGGCCCGAGGCGCAGGTGACGGGTATCGAGCTCGCGCCCCTGCCGTGGCTGGCAAGCTGGCTACGCGCCCGCGCCACGGGAAGCCGCGCCCGTTTCATCCTCGGCGACTACGAAAAACTCGACTTCGGCAGCTTCGACGCGGTGTTTGCCTACCTGTCACCGGCCGCCATGAGCGCACTCTGGCAGAAGGCGCGGCGCGAGATGCGGCCGGGCAGCATGTTGATGAGTTACGAGTTTGGCGTCGAGGGCCAGCCTCCGGCCTTATCGCTCTGTCTACACGATGGGAGTCGAACTCTTTACATATGGCACTTTTAAGAGACAATCCGGGCCTTTTTACTTGCCCATAGGCTATTCTCAAGCTATTGTTTCAGATGCAGTAGTTCCGCACGTAAATATTTTTTCTGAGACAGCTTGTCTAGAAAACAACGTCTTCCTGGCCACGGTCGTGCCACCATCGGGCCACCATCGGCCGCCTTCTGGAGCTCTATTTGTTAGTCATTATCGGTTACGTCATTGTGTGCGCCTCGGTGTTCGGCGGCTTCATCCTGGCCGGCGGGCACGCGGCCATCCTGTTCCAGCCGATCGAACTCCTGATGATCGGCGGCGCCGCCGTCGGCGCTTTCTTTGTCGGTAACAATAACAAATCGATCAAGGCGACGATGAAGGCGCTGCCCACGGTGTTCAAGGGCTCGCAATACACGCGCGAAATGTACATGGAACTGATGTCGCTGCTGTTCGACGTCCTCTCGAAAGTGCGCAAGGAAGGCCTGATGTCGATCGAAGGCGACATCGAAGCGCCCGAGGCGAGCCCGCTGTTCTCGAAATACCCGCTGGTGCTGGCCGACCATCACATCATCGAATTCATGGCCGACTACCTGCGCCTGATGGTCTCGGGGAACATGGACGCGTTCCAGATCGAGAACCTGATGGACAACGAAATCGACACCCACCACCACGAAGGCGCGGTGCCGGCCCACGTCATCGCCAAACTCGGCGACGGCCTGCCGGCCTTCGGTATCGTCGCCGCCGTCATGGGCGTGGTCCACACGATGGAATCGGTCGGCATTCCGCCGGCCGAACTCGGCATCCTGATCGCGAAAGCCCTGGTCGGCACCTTCCTCGGCATCCTGCTGGCCTACGGTTTCGTCACGCCGCTGTCGAGCCAGCTCGAGCAGAAGCTGGACGAATCCTCGAAGATGTTCCAGTGCGTGAAAGTCACGCTGCTGGCCAGCCTGAACGGCTACGCGCCGGCCCTGGCCGTCGAATTCGGCCGCAAGGTGCTGTACTCGACCGAGCGCCCGACGTTTGCCGAGCTCGAAGAGCACATCAAGAAATCGAAGAGCAAGTAATGGCCGACGAAGGAATGCGCCCGATTATCGTCAAGCGGATCAAGAAGACCGCTGGCGCGCACCATGGCGGCGCCTGGAAGATCGCCTACGCCGACTTCGTGACGGCGATGATGGCCTTCTTCCTCCTGATGTGGCTGCTCGGCTCGACGTCCAAGGGCGACCTCGACGGCATCTCCGAATTCTTCAAGAACCCGCTGAAGGTGGCGATGGAAGGCGGCTCCGGGTCCGGCGACAGCTCGTCGGTCATCAAGGGCGGCGGCACCGACCTGACGCGCCGCAACGGCCAGGTGAACAAGGGCGACACCGAGACCAACAAGAAGACCTACGACCTGAATGCCGCCAAAGCCGCGCTCGAGCGCGCCGAAGGCGAGCGCCTGAAAACGCTGAAGGCGAAGATCGAGTCCGTCATCGAGGCGAATCCCTTACTTAAAAAGTACCAGAACCAGCTGCTGCTCGACATCACCAGCGAAGGCCTGCGCATCCAGATCGTGGACGAGCAGAACCGCCCGATGTTCGCGCTGGCCAAGGCGACCCTGCAACCGTACACGAGTGAAATCCTGCATGTGCTCGGCTTCGTGCTGAACGACGTGCCGAACCGGATCGGCCTGTCCGGCCATACCGATTCGACGCCGTATTTCAGCGACGCCGGTTACAGCAACTGGGAGCTCTCGGCGGATCGCGCCAACGCCTCGCGGCGCGCCCTGGTTGTCGGCGGGCTGGCCGACGAGAAGATCCTGCGCGTGGTGGGCCTGGCCGCGGCCGCGCCGCTCGACCGCGCCGACCCGTTCAACCCGATCAACCGCCGCATCAGCATCATCGTGATGAACAAACGCACCGAGGACGCGGTCATGCGCGACGCGGCGACGCTCGATGTGCCTGGCCAGAATGGCAAGGCGGCCGCGCAAGCCGTCACAGCCGCCTTGCCCTCCGCTGCCGGCACCCCGACGGGTATCACGAAATAAAGCGGGCGACAGGAATCGAGGACCACGATGGCAAGAAACAGGATTTTAGGCTCGCACGTGAAGCGCCTGCTGTCGGGCGTGTCCACGCACGGCCGGCGCCACCTGAGCGAGGTCGAGACCGACCTGCAGCAGACCGGCTTGCTGCTGGAGGAAGCGGTCGACAAACTGACGACGAGCTTCATCGCGATCCACAGTGCGGTCGGCGCGCGCCAGGAAGCGATCGACCGGTTATTGGCGGGCGGCAAGCCGAGCGCTGAGGATTCGGCCAAGCTGGCTGCGATGTCGGGCGAAATCGGCACCCACGTCAACTCGGCGATCACCAGCATGCAGTTCCAGGACATGACGAGCCAGCTCATCGACCGTACCCTGAAGCGGGTGACGGGCCTGCGCGAATTCCTCGGCACGCTCGACGAACACGGTTCCGGCATCCGACCCGAGACGGGCAGCGACGAAATCGTCGAGCGCCTGGGCAAGGTCAGCATGGCGCTGGCGATCCAGTCGCTCGAGTTGCGCAGCGTCTTGCGCAAGTCGGTCGAACAGCAGCATCTCGAAAGCGGCGACATCGAACTTTTCTGACAGTGTTCAGACAATTCGCCGCAACCCAACACTACGAAAAGAGCAGGAGCACAACATGGCTAAAACAATTCTCGCGGTCGACGATTCGAGCTCGCTGCGCCAGATGGTGGCGTTCAGCCTGAAGGCGGCCGGTTACCAGGTGCTGGAAGCGGTCGACGGCCAGGACGGCCTGGACAAGGCCAGGAACCAGGTCGTCGACCTGGTCCTGACCGACCAGAACATGCCGCGCATGGACGGCCTGACACTGATCAAGCACCTGCGCGGGCTGCCCGAGTACCAGAAGGTGCCGATCCTGATGCTGACCACCGAATCGTCGGACGAAATGAAATCGAAGGGCCGTGCGGCCGGTGCGAATGGCTGGCTGGTCAAGCCGTTCGACCCCCAGCGCCTGATCGAGGTCGTCAAAAAAGTCATCGGCTGATCGCATGCCGCAGCACCGAATGCACCGGCCGAGAACCTATCCCAGCAGGAGGGCGTCGCTGCTGGCGCGCCTGACAAGCGCGTTCAGCGTTGCTCGTCGTAGCATGGCCCACCATGCGTCCTCCTCGCGCCTTGCCCGCGCTTGCCATGCATCGCCATCAGCTTCCACCACCTACTGGGATAGGTCCTCCCGCAGGGTTTCACCATGACGATCGACATCAGCCAGTTTTACCAGGTCTTTTTCGACGAGGCCGAAGAGCTGCTCGCCGAAATGGAGCGGCTGCTGCTCGCCGTCGACGTGGCCGCGCCCGATGCCGAAGACCTGAACGCCATCTTCCGCACCGCGCACTCGGTCAAGGGCGGCGCCTCGACCTTCGGCATCACCGACATGAGCGAAGTCACGCACGTGCTGGAGTCCCTGCTGGACCGCATCCGCAAGGGCGAGATGGCCTTGACCTCGCAGCACGTGGACGCCTTCCTGGCCGCGAAAGACACGCTCAAGATGCAGCTCGACGGCCACCGCAAGGGCGCGCACGTCGACCAGGACAGCGTCGCCAACGTGCGCATGATGCTGCACGACCTGTCCGAAGGCCTGGTGCCGGCAGTAATCGCGGTGACGCCGTCCTTCCTGCACGCCGAGCCCAAGGCCCAGGTCCAGGCCGGCGAAGGCACGCGCCGCTACAAGATCGAACTGCCCGTCGTGGAACAGCGCGACGTGAATGCGCTCGTGGACGAACTCGGCCTGATGGGGCGGGTATCGGTCACGCCGCTGGGCGGCGGGCGCAGCGCGCTGGTCATCACGACCCACGAGAGCCTGGAAGACGTCGTCGCCATCTGCTCCTTCGTGCTCGACCCGGCCGACCTGAAGATTTTCGAGGCGCCGCCGCTCACCCCGGAGCAGCGTGCGCTCGAAGCGCTGGAACGTGCCCGCATCGAGGACGAGCAGGGCTACGGCTTTTTCGACCCGGCCGACGAGGAAACGGCGGTCGCCGAGGAATTATCGGACGACGAACGCGGGTATGGCTTCTTCCAGCCGATCGAGCAGATCCGCGCCCTGGCCGGCGTCGAGCCGGCGCCAGCCAGGGCGCCGCTGGCGGGGAAGCTGGCCGAGGCCGTCGATGTCGTCGAAAAGAAGGCTGCCCGAAAAGACGAGAAGGGCGCCGAGTCGTCCTCGATCCGCGTCTCGGTCGAAAAGGTCGACCAGCTCATCAACCTGATCGGCGAACTGGTGATTACCCAGGCGATGATCGAGCAGCGCTCGAGCGGGCTCGACCCGATGCTGCACGAGCGCCTGCTGTCCTCGGTATCCCAGCTCACGCGCAACACGCGCGAGCTGCAGGAAGCGGTGATGTCGATCCGCATGATGCCGATGGACTTCGTGTTCTCGCGCTTCCCGCGCATGGTGCGCGACCTGGCGGGCAAGCTCGGCAAGAAGGTCGACTTCATCACGCACGGCGCCGCGACCGAACTGGACAAGGGCCTGATCGAGCGCATCGTCGATCCGCTGACCCACCTGGTGAGGAACAGCATCGACCACGGCATCGAACTGCCGGAAACGCGGCGCGCCGCCGGCAAATCGGACGCCGGCCGCCTGTTCCTGTCGGCCGGCCACCAGGGCGGCAACATCGTCATCGAAGTGGCCGACGACGGCGCCGTCCTGAACCGCGAGCGCATCCTCGCGAAAGCGGCGCAGAACGGTATCCCGGTGTCGGACACGATGAGCGACTCCGATGTCTGGCAACTGATCTTCGCGCCGGGCTTTTCGACGGCCGATGTGGTGACCGACGTGTCGGGCCGCGGCGTCGGCATGGATGTTGTCAAACGTAATATCACTTCGATGGGCGGCTCGGTCGACATCCGCTCCGCGCGTGGTTTCGGCACCACGATTTCGATCTCTTTACCGCTGACGCTCGCCATTCTGGATGGGATGACTATACGTTGCGGTACGGAAATCTATATCCTTCCATTAGGCTATGTCGTCGAGTCGCTGCAGCCGCGCCGCGAGGACGTGCGCGACATCGCCGGCCGCGGCCAGGTGCTGAAAGTACGGGGCGAATACCTGCCGCTGATCGCGCTGCACGGCATGTTCGGCATCGCCGCACGGGTGAAGGATCCGGCCGACGGCATTGTCGTCATCCTCGAATCCGAGGGCCGGCGCGCCGCCTTGCTGATCGACGACCTGGTCGGCCAGCAGCATGTGGTCGTGAAGAACCTGGAAGCGAACTACCGCAAGGTGGCCGGCATTTCCGGGGCGACGATCCTGGGCGACGGCGGCGTGTCGCTGATTCTCGACGTGGCGGCGCTGGTGCGCTCGTCGCGCCAGCTGGCCGGCGAGGCCGTCGCCTGAAATTAAATTGATAACTAGGAAAACACCATGTCCGCGTCTATGTCCAACAGCCAGACCATTTCCCATGCCAACGACGGCGCCGGCAGCGAATACCTTGCCTTCACGCTCGGCTCGGAAGAGTACGGCATCGACATCCTGAAAGTGCAGGAAATCCGCGGCTACGAAGCGGTGACCCGCATCGCCAACGCGCCCGAGTTCATCAAGGGCGTGATCAACCTGCGCGGCATCATCATCCCGGTGGTGGACATGCGCATCAAGTTCAAGCTCGGCACGCCGACCTACGACCAGTTCACGGTGGTGATCATCCTGAACATCGCCGGCCGCGTGATGGGCATGGTAGTCGACAGCGTGTCGGACGTCACCACGCTGACGCCGGACCAGGTCAAGCCGGCCCCGGACCTGGGCACGACCTTCAGCTCGGACTACCTGATCGGCCTCGGCACGATCGACGAGCGCATGCTGATCCTGGTCGATATCGACCGCCTGATGTCCTCGAGCGAGATGGGCCTGATCGACAACAAGCTCGCAGCTTGAGGGCACCGAGCAACCGCCGGCCCCGGCCGGCAACAATGAAGGCAAACCAAAGTGCCGTTACAGAAATCCGATACGGTCAAGGAATTTGACTTCAGGCGTGCCGACTTCGAGCGCGTGCGCGCCCTGATCTACCGCCGCGCCGGCATCTCGCTGGCCGACAGCAAGCAGGAAATGGTCTATAGCCGCCTGGCGCGGCGCCTGCGCGCGACCGGCATCCAGTCCTTCGCCACCTACCTCGACGACCTGGAAGCGGGGCGCATGAAAGAGGAGTGGGAATCGTTCACGAACGCGCTGACCACGAACCTGACCTCGTTCTTTCGTGAAGCCCATCACTTTCCGCTGCTGGCCGAGCATGTCCTGGCCGCGCGCGCGCGCGAGAATGCGCCCTTGACCATCTGGTGCTCGGCCAGTTCCACCGGCGAAGAGCCGTACTCGATCGCCATGACGCTGTGCGAAGCGTTCGATAGCCTGACGCCACCGGTGCGGGTCATTGCGACCGATATCGACACCAACGTGCTGGCGACCGCGAGCGAAGGCATGTACGGGATCGAGCGGGTGGAAAAAATGGCGCCGGAACGCCTCAAGCGCTTCTTCTTGCGCGGCAAGGGCCGTCACGAAGGCATGGTGCGCGTGCGCCCGGAATTGCGCCAGCTCGTGAGCTTCCGCCAGCTCAACCTGCTGGCCGACAACTGGGCACTGAGTGGGCAAAGCGGCGCAGAGTTCGACGCCATCTTTTGCCGTAACGTGATGATTTACTTCGATAAGGAAACGCAGCGCAAGATCCTGGCGCGTTTCGTGCCCCTGATGAAGCCGCACGCGCTGCTGTTTGCCGGCCACTCCGAAAATTTCCTGTACGTTTCAAGCTCGCTGCGCCTGCGCGGCAAGACCGTCTACGAACTCAGCGACCGTCGCGGCTAGCGTCACGCATTTGCTCACGTACTCGCTCATGAACCCCAATAATCAGTTCGCCACCAACGTCTACTACGACCGCACCTTCGACTGCGACGCGGCCAAGATCCTGCCGGGCGAGTACTACTACACCGCCAAGAACATGCTGATCGTGACGGTGCTCGGCTCGTGCGTGTCGGCCTGCATCCGCGACCGCGTGACGGGCCTGGGCGGGATGAACCACTTCATGCTGCCCGACGGCGGCGACGCCGCCGCCGGCAGCCCGGTCTCGGCCTCGATGCGCTACGGCAGCTTTGCGATGGAAGTCCTGATCAACGACCTGCTCAAGGCAGGCGCGCGGCGCGAGCACCTGGAGGCGAAAGTGTTCGGCGGCGCCGCCGTGCTGCGCGGCTTTACCGCGATGAACGTGGGCGAGCGCAATGCCGCGTTCGTCATGCAATTCCTCAAGACCGAACGCATTCCGGTGCTGGCCGAAGACCTGAACGACATCCACCCGCGCAAGGTGTATTTCTTCCCGCGCACGGGCAAGGTCATGGTCAAGAAACTGATGCAAACCCGGAACGATACGCTTGCCAAACGCGAGCTCGACTACGCCAGGCGCCTCAAGGTCGAGCCGGTGGGCGGCGCGATCGATTTGTTCTGACCTGTTCCGATCACGAAGGATATGACGATGAAAACGAAGGTCCTGATCGTCGACGACTCGGCCCTGATCCGCAGCGTGATGAGCGAAATTGTCAATTCGCAGCCCGACATGGAAGTGGTCGCCACGGCGCCCGATCCGCTCGTCGCACGCGAACTGATCAAGAAACACAACCCGGACGTGCTGACCCTGGATGTCGAGATGCCGAAGATGGACGGGCTCGACTTTCTCGAAAAGCTGATGCGCCTGCGCCCGATGCCGGTGCTGATGGTCTCCAGCCTGACCGAGCGCGGCTCGGAAATCACGATGCGCGCACTCGAACTGGGCGCGGTCGACTTCGTGACCAAGCCGAAGCTCTCGATCCAGGCCGGCATGCGCGAGTACACCGAGCTGATCGCCGACAAGATCCGCGCCGCCGCACGGGCGCGCGTCAAGCGCGCGAGCAGCACGGCCACGCCCACGACTGCCTTGCCGCAGCTGCGCAGCCCGCTCACTTCGTCGGAAAAACTGATCATCATCGGCGCCTCGACCGGCGGCACCGAGGCGATCCGCGAATTCCTGATGCAGATGCCGTCGGACTGCCCGGGCATCCTGATCGCCCAGCACATGCCGGAAGGCTTCACCAGTTCGTTCGCGCGGCGCCTCGACTCGCTGTGCAAGATCCGCGTGCTGGAAGCGGCCGGCAACGAGCGTGTACTGCCCGGCCACGCCTACATCGCCCCGGGCCACTCGCACCTGCTGCTGGCCCGTTCCGGCGCCAACTACATGACGAAGATCGAGCAGAGCGAACCGGTCAACCGGCACCGGCCGTCGGTGGACGTGCTGTTCCGCTCGGCGGCGCTGGCTGCCGGCAAGAACGCGGTCGGCGTGATCCTGACGGGAATGGGAAAAGACGGCGCTGCCGGTATGCTGGAAATGAAAAATGCGGGCGCGCAGAATTTCGCCCAGGACGAAGCCTCCTGCGTCGTATTCGGCATGCCGCGCGAAGCCATTGCCATCGGCGCCGCCCACGAAGTGGCCCCGTTGACCGCGCTGCCGGGACTGGTGCTGGGCCACATGTCCGCTCATGGCGGCCGAGCGTTGCGCGTTTGATCCGTATCGACTCCTTTTCCGCCGCTTTTATCGCCGTACGGCAACAAAACTGCTATTCTTGAGGCTGCTTGTTGCAGCGACTCAAGCCACACTAACCATAGTAAAAGAATCAAACGGAGTAATTCATGGCTGATCCAAAGATGCGTTTCCTGGTTGTTGACGATTTCTCGACGATGCGCCGCATCGTCCGGAATCTGTTGAAGGAACTGGGTTACGCGAACGTCGACGAAGCGGAAGACGGCGTGATGGCGCTGGCCAAGCTGCGCAGCGAACCTTTCGACTTCGTGGTCTCCGACTGGAACATGCCGAACATGGACGGCCTGACCATGCTGCAGAACATCCGTGCCGATCCCGCCCTGGCCAAGCTGCCGGTGCTGATGGTGACCGCGGAAGCGAAGAAAGAAAACATCATCGCGGCGGCCCAGGCCGGCGCAAGCGGCTATGTGGTGAAGCCATTCACCGCGGCCACGCTCGACGAGAAACTGAACAAGATCTTCGAGAAGATGGAAAAGGCCTGACATGGTTGAGCCGATCGCCGAAGGGGTTTCGAACGACGAAGTCCTGGTCCGGGTAGGTCACATGACGCGCGCGCTGCACGACAGCCTGCGCGGGCTGGGCCTCGACAAGCTCGTCGAAAAGGCCGCCAGTGACATTCCGGATGCGCGCGACCGGCTCGATTACGTGGCACGGCTGTCGGAGCAGGCCGCC
>JAQGLR010000334.1 GCA_028292765.1 Massilia sp.
CCACGATGAGCACCGTATCCACATCGGTATTGGTATCGACGTGCCGAACCTCGTCGGTTGCCGCGCCGGTCGCCGGCAGATAGATGCTGACCGTGGTGCCCTGGCCGACCTCGCTCTGCAGCACCACCTCGCCGTTCGACTGCGCGATGAAACCGTAGACCTGGCTCAGGCCCAGGCCGGTGCCCTTGCCGATTTCCTTGGTCGTGAAGAAGGGTTCGAAGGCGCGCGCGATGACTTCCGGCGGCATGCCGTGGCCGGTATCCGTCACCGATACTTTTACATAGGAGCCCGCCGCGAGCGTGCCGACTTCGCCCTCGCCGAGTTCGGCATTCGCGGTGGCGACGCTTACCGTTCCGCCGCCCGGCATCGCGTCCCGCGCATTGACCACGAGATTCAGCAGCGCGGCCTCGAACCGCGCCGCGTCCAGCGCTACCAGCTTCAATGCGGGAGCCAGGGATACCTGAAAACGTATCGATGAATTCGCCGCGCGCCGAAGCACCGCTTCGAAGCCGCCGATCAGCGAGGTGAGGTTCTGGGTCTCCACGGTCAGCGGCTGCTGCCGGGCGAACGACAGCAGCTGCTGGGTCAGCGCCGCGCCGCGGTCGACCGCGCGCCGCATGCTTTCCAGCATCCGGATGTCGCCCGGGTCGCGCAGCCGTGTCGACAGCACGTCCAGGCTGCTGGACATCACTGCCAGCAGGTTGTTGAAGTCGTGCGCGACGCCGCCGGTCAGCTGCCCGATCGCTTCCATTTTTTGCGACTGGAACAGCGCCGCATTCGCGCGTTCCAGCGCCTCGGCCGCCTGCCTTTTCTCGGTGATGTCGCGGGTGATCTTGGCGAAGCCGATCAGCTCGCCGCGCTCGTTGTAGATCGCATCGATGACGACGTGGGCCCAGAACATCGAGCCATCCTTGCGCACGCGCCAGCCTTCGTGCTCGAACCGACCTTCCGCCATCGCGGTAGCCAATCCATGCGCCGGCAGGCCGCGGCCGCGGTCGTCTTCCGTATAGAAACGGGAGAAATGCGTATTCACCACGTCATCGTAGGTATAGCCCTTGATGCGTTCGGCGCCGGCATTCCAGTTGGTGATGCTCCCGGTCGGCGACAGCATGTAGATGGCGTAGTCGGTCACGCCCTGCACCAGCAGGCGGAAGCGCTCCTCGCTGGCGCGCAGCGCCTTTTCCGCCTCGCGCTTGGCCGTGATGTCGCGCGTGATCTTGGCGTAGCCGAGCAGCGTATGGTGTTCGTCGTAGATCGGGTCGATGACGACGCTGGCCCAGAAGCGGGTGCCGTCCTTGCGCATGCGCCAGCCCTCGGCCTCGTACTTGCCCTCCGCCAGCGCGGTGGCCAGGGCGCGCGCCGGCAGGTTGGTCTTGCGGTCTTCGGGTGTATAGAACTGCGAGAAGTGCCGCCCCAGTATTTCCGGCGCCTTGTAGCCCTTGAAGCGCTGGGCGCCCGCGTTCCAGCTGCTGACATGGCCGCCGGTATCGAGCATGTAGATCGCATAGTCGCTGATGCCGGAGATCAGGTACTGGAAGCGCTGTTCTTCGGTCAGCTCTTGTCTGGCTTCTACGCGGTTATTCATGGCAATAGGAGGGTGGTGTGGCGGATAACACATCATCATAACCCCAAAATCGCGTAGCAGACCACGCGTCTGTTTCTCATCCGCACCAGTCTTTACAAACCCGTCAAGTGCCGATCAACCCAAAAACATGACCATGCATTCCGCGCGGCGGGCAGGACCGCGAAGCAGGAATCATGGCGGGCCGGCCCTTGTCTTTCGAGCTAAAATGACGCCTTTGTAACCCGGCCGTTCCCACGCCTGCGCCCCATGATTCCTGCGCCATCCCTCGTTCAGGCCGCCGATGAGTTTCAGGAGTTGCAGGTTGCCGCCGATGATCTGCAGCACGTTGTTGAAGTCGTGGGCGACGCCGCCGGTCAACTGGCCGATCGCTTCCACTAAATACACAATCGTGCAGTGCTCCCCTTGCACGATCCAATAGCGCCCCTATCTCGTATCGACCCCGACGCTTTGCCAGTGATGCCATGCAGGATTCATTATGTCCGCTATGCGGGCGGGAACTGGGAACGGTCAACATCGACCGCCACCACCTTGTGCCGAAGACTTTCAAGGGCAAGGAGCAGTTCCCGATCCATAAGATCTGCCACCGCAAGATCCACTCGGCGTTCACCGAGCGCGAACTACTGCGCAGCTACCATACCTGGGAAGCGCTGCGCGGGCACGAGGAGATCCGCGCCTTCATCGACTGGGTGGCGCGCAAACCGGCCGACTTTTATACCCGCACCTGCACCTCGAACGAGAAGAAGCGCAGGAAGTGACATCCCATATCAGTGTTCAATTTCTTCTTGACAAGTTTGCATCGACAGCATTTCATGTTGGACATTACTTTGTTCCGGAACAGGCATGGACTTCCCTGAATACCTGCAACACGACGCCACCGCGCTGGCCGCACTGGTTGCGCGCGGCGAGGTCTCGCCCGCTGAACTGCTGGACGCCGCCCTGGCGCAGAACGCGCGCGTGCACGGGCGCATCAACGCCGTCTGCCGCCTGCTGGAACCGCAGGCGCGCGCGCAGTTGGCCGGCCTGCCCCCCGGCCCGCTGGCGGGTGTCCCCTTCCTCATCAAGGACGCCGCCGTGCAGGACTATGCCGGCGTACCGACGGGTTTCGGCAGCCGTTCGATGCAGGGCTACGTGCCGACCGAACACGCGGCCGTGGTGCGGCGCTACCTCGAGGCCGGCCTCGTCGTGTTCGGCAAGACCAACCTGCCCGAGTTCGCGCTCAAGGCGGTGAGCGATTCCGCCTTGCATGGCCGCGTCAGCAATCCGTGGAACCTCGACCACACGCCGGGCGGCTCGAGCGGTGGCGCCGCCGCCGCGGTGGCGGCCGGGATCGTGCCGATGGCCGCCGGCAATGACGGCGGCGGTTCGATCCGCATTCCCGCCGCCTGCTGCGGCCTGTTCGGCTTGCGCCCTTCGCGCGGGCGCGTCTCCTCGGGACCGGCCACCGGCGAAGTCTGGTTCGGGGCGTCGACCGAGGGCGTGCTCTCGCGCAGCGTGCGCGATTCCGCGCTGGCGCTCGACATCCTGGCCGGCCCTGAACCGGGCGATCCGTTCGACATCGCTCCTCCCGCCGGCCCCTACCGCGAGCTGATGCGGCGCGAGCCGGGCCGGCTGCGGATCGGTTTTTCCAGCGTGTCGCCGATCGGCACCCAGGTCCACCCCGAAGCGGTGGCGGCGGTGCACAAGGCAGCCACGCTGCTGCGCGGCCTGGGCCACGAGGTCGAGGAAGCCGCGCCGCAGGTCGACGGCGCCGCGCTGGCCGAAAGCTTCCTGCATGTGTATTTCGGCCAGGTGCCGGCGCTGGTGGCGCGCGCACGTGCGCTCGGCGCAAAAAGCGGCGACGTCGAGCTGATGAGCCGTTTGCTGGTGACGCTGGGCGCCAGCGTGTCGGGTGCGCGCCTGACGGCGCAGCTGGCGAAGTGGAACGAATTCGGGCGCGCGCTGGCGCGCTTTCACGCGCGCTACGACATGCTGCTCACGCCGACGCTGGCGCACCCGCCGATCCGCCACGGCCAGGGCGACCCGCCGCGCGGCGAACAGTTCGTGCTCGACCTCCTGCAGCGCAGCGGGCTGCTGGGCATCCTGGCAAGGCTCGGGCTGCTGGATGCGACGGTCAACAAGATCGCGCGCGACAACCTGCGCTATGTGCCGTTTACCCAGC
>JAQGLR010000345.1 GCA_028292765.1 Massilia sp.
GAAAGCGTGGGCGAAAAATGTTTGACACTGTGTTTGCATGGTTTGTGCCATACCCGCCACGCGCCGCCCGCTGCGCTGGCGTGTTCAAGCGGAAATGCGTTTTGCCGCGTCCCATTCGGTGACGCCCCGTTGCAGTAAGATTATTCCTACACTCCTAGCAGCCCTCCTACCTACACATTCAGCCATTGCTGATACCAATGCCGAACTCGTGTTGGCATACTGAATTCCAGCGTATCGACTTGCTTGCGATCTAAATTCTCTCCGTAAGCCAAGCCTGCCGCTTGATGAATCCTATTGAAGCACCGGTAGCGGTTCCTGAACTGAAGCCGCGCCAGACAGATTTCTTCACTGGAGAAAAAGCATGCAGTCCCAGCCAGATCAACGCAACGCAAGCTCGACCATGCATTCCACCCCGATGGAAGCAGGCCGCCAACGTCAGGGCCGCCTGTGGTCCAACCTGAAAGAAGTCTGTGACCTGCTCCACATCCCGGCTGCGGTGTCGGTCAATTCCGAAGAGTTGCTTTTCCAGCACGTCCAGTTCAAGACCGGCCAGCGCGTCCACACCATCGGCCAGGCCTTCGACACCCTGTACATCGTCAATTCCGGTTTCCTGAAAACGGTGCTGATCGACGAGTTCGGCAACGAGCAGGTGCTGAGCTTCCCGATGAAGGGCGACATGCTCGGCGTCGACGGCATCCACACCCGCCACTACGCCTCGGAAGCCGTCGCCCTGTCCGACTGCGACCTGATCCTGCTGCCGTTCAAGAAGCTCACCGCCCTTGGCCGCGTGCACATGGAACTCGAAAACCTGATGTACGGCGTCATGAGCCGCGAACTGGTGCGCGAACAAGCCATGATCGGCATGCTCGGCGCCCTGTCGGCCGAGGCCAGGGTTGCACGCTTCCTGGTGTCGCTGGCCGACCGCTTCGCCGCGATGGGCTACTCGAGCAAGCTGTTCAACTTGCGCATGACGCGCCACGAGATCGGCAGCTACCTGGGCCTGACGCTGGAAACCGTGAGCCGCACGCTGTCGGCCTTTAACGAAATCGGGCTGATCACGGTCGACCAGCGCACCATCGGCATCAAGGACGCCGAAGCGCTCAAGACGCTGCGCCGCCTGCCACCGTCGCGCTCGCGCACGAAAGGCGCCGGCGCCAAGCAGAAGGCCGAGACCGATGCGGCCGGCGACGACCAGGTGCTGGCAACGACGGCGTGACCGCCAACATCGCCGGGCGGGTGCAGGCCCGGAAAAACGGCTCCGACCCAAGGGTTTCAGTTGAAACCCTTGGGTCGGAGCCGAAACCATTTGGACTTCCAATCAATCGAATTGTGTAGCGCAAGGGCCTTCGCCTTATTGATCCCGCGACAACACCCCATTATTCACCCGCACCGCGTCCCCTGCCCTGAAACCCGGATCGTTCTCATACTGCAGCGTCTGCGTCGCGCCATTCCCGGCGTAGCGCACGATCACTTCATAGCGCTGGGTGCGGCGCGCGTTCTGCTCGATGTTGCGGCCCACCAGGCCGCCGCCCACCGCGCCTGCCACCGTCGCCGCCTTGCGGCCGCTGCCGCTGCCGACCTGGTTGCCCAGCAGGCCGCCGACCACCGCGCCGCCCACGGTGCCGAGGTAATTGCCCTCGCCGCTCACTTCCACCACGTTCACCGCTTCCACGGTGGCGCAGTTGGTGCAATAGCGCGCGGTGCGCGGCGCCGTCGTCGCCACAGGGCGCGGCGCCGTGCCGGCCAGCAGGGGCCGGCCCAGCACCTGCGTCGTATAACGCCCATTCGCACGGATCGTCGCCGTCACGCGGGCGTCGGGGCTGAGCCGGTCGTCGCGGCGGATCGTGTAGTCGGCCGCGTACTCGCCGCGACGCACTTCGGGCAGGAAGAACACCCCGCGCGCACCGGTGATCGCCAGCTCGACGCGGGCGCCCGGCGTGCCGAAGACGGTGAAGCCGATGTCGTTGCCCGGCGCCAGCTCATCGCTGCCGCGCACTTCGAAGCGTTCGATGCGCGGCATGGCTGCCAGGTCACCGCGGCGGTTCGGACGTGGGGCGCCATCGCGCACCACCGATTCGCTCAGCACGCCCGTCGCCACACGGTTGCCGACGCGCAGGTTGGCGGTCACGGCGCTGGTGTTCCTGATGCGGTCATGGTTGCCGATCGTATAGGTGCCGACATACTGGCCGGGCTCTGTTTCCGTCATGTGGACGTTGCGGGTGGCGCCGTCGATGCGCAGCGTCGCGTTGCCGCCGGGCGTGCCGTACAGGTCGAAATGCAGCTCGACACCCGGCGCCAGGCGCCGCACCTCGTTGACGTTGAAGCCGCGGATGGCGGGCGCCGGCATGTTGCCGCGCTCATATTGCTGGGCATGGGCGGCGGTCGGCGCCAGCGTCAGGGTGCACAGCGGCAGCAGCGCAGTCAGTGTGGCGCACAGGGTGTGGCGTAGTTTCATGGTCGGTCTCCTTGATCGTCGGCTGAACAATTGTTCAGGCGTACTGACAAGGTACGCCGATGCCCTGGCGAAATCAGTACGTTACCGAACGCTGTGCACGGCCTCGCCCGAGGTGACGAAGATGGCGTCGCCCGCTTCGCGCTTGACGGTATGCCCGCCCGTGAACGAACCGAACGACGGCAGGATCATGCGCCGGGCGCCCACCACGAAGCACGGCAGCCGCAGCGAATCGAAGCGCGTCGCCAGCACCCAGGCCGGATGCACGTGGCCGGCCAGCGCGTAACCCGCGCTGCTGCCCAGGTCGAGGTCCGGATGGTGGCAGAAGGCGAACGGCCCCATCGCGTACGGCTCGTCGACCAGCTCGATGCCGAGGGCCGCGGCCGGGTCGCCGGCGTGCTTGTCGTGGTTGCCCCGCACCAGGGTCAGGCGCACGTCCCGCCGCGTGTTGCGCCAGGTCAGCATGGCCAGCTGGGTACTGGAGGCGTGTGCTGCCCGTGCATGCAGGAAGTCGCCCAGGAAAACGACATGGCGCGCCCCGTACTGTTCGATGAGCGCGTCGAGCCCCGCCAGGTTTTCGGTAGTGGTACCGCGCGGCACCGGCACCCCCAGGGCGCGGAACGAGGCCGCTTTGCCGAAGTGGATGTCGGCGATGATCAGCATGCTTTGCGCCGGCCAGAACACGGCCTTTTCGGGCAACAGCAGCAGGCGTTCGCCCGCCACCTGCACAGCGGAATGCGCAGCCAAATTCGTCATACGGCAGCAGCCTTCTCCAGTTCGCGCACCATGCGCGCGACGCGGTCGTTCAGTTTTTCGGTACTCACCTTTTCGCGGAAGCGCTCGACCATCAGCGCAAAGCCGAAGGGGGTGGCGCGCTTGACCTCGCGGTAGGCGATTCTACGCGCATGCAGTTCAAGCAGCGTGTCGCGCAGGCGGGTCAGCTCGAGCTCCTGCTCCAGCACTTCGCGCTGCGCCTGCGTCAGCAGCAGGTTGCCGGCGTCGTGCTTGCGGAACACCTCGAAGAACAGCGACGACGAGGCCTGCACCTGGCGGTTCGATTTCGGCTGGCCCGGATAACCCTGGAACACCAGCCCGGCGATGCGCGCCACCTCGCGAAAGCGCTGCTGCGAGAGCTGGGTCGCGTTCAGGCTCTCGAGCACGTCTTCCAGCAGGCGCTCGGTATCGAACAGGGGTACATCGACCCCGGTCGCGCCCGCGAACGCGGCCTCCCAGTCGACCGGCTCGGCCGCCATCAGCTCGAAACCATAGTCGTTGATCGCAATCGAGAACGTGATCGGCTGCAGGCGCCCGATGCGGTAAGCGAACAGCGACGCCAGGCCCATGTGCACCGAGCGGCCTGCGAACGGATACACGAACAGGTGATAGCCTTCGCGGCTCTTCATCGATTCCAGCACCAGGGTGTCGATCGTCGGCAGCGCCGACCATTTCTGCTGGATCTCCAGCAGCGGGCGGATCGCCTGCATTTCCGGCCCCTCGAAGCGGCCCTCGGCGGCCTGGCGCAACTGCTCGAGCGCGGCGTGGGCAAGCTCGGACGACATCGGCATCTTGGCGCCCTGCCAGCGCGCGATCGCGCCGCGGCTTCCGGTGGCGCGTTTCACGAAGGCGGTCATCTCGTGCACCCGGATGAACTCCAGGATGCGCCCCCCGAACAGGAAATGGTCGCCCTGCTTCAGGCGCGAGATGAAGGACTCCTCCATGCTGCCGATGCGCCCGCCGCTCATGTACTTGATCTGGATCGTGGCGTCGGACACGATGGTGCCGATGCCCATCCGGTGGCGGCGGCCGATAGCGGTATCGGGCACCCGGTACACGCCCTCCTCGTCCGGCAGCACGCGCCGGTATTCCGGATACACGGTCAGGCTCCGGCCGCCGCGCGCCACGAAATCGAGCGCCCACTGCCATTCTTCCTCGTTCAGGTTGCGGTACGACCAGGCAGTGCGCACTTCCTCGAACAGCTCCCGCGAGCGAAAGCCCCCGCCCAGCGCCACCGTCACCAGGTGCTGCACCAGCACGTCGAAGGGTTTGTTCGGCACATACCGGCCCTCGATCCTGCGCGCCGCCACCGCCACCTTGGCGCCGGCCGCCTCCAGGATCTCGAGGCTGTTGGTGGGAACGAGCGTCACGCGCGACACGCGGCCCGGCGCATGGCCGCTGCGCCCGGCGCGCTGCAACAGGCGTGCGATGCCTTTCGCGCTGCCGATCTGCAGTACCCGCTCGACCGGCAGGAAATCCACGCCCAGGTCGAGGCTGGCGGTGCAGATCACGGCTTTCAGCTCGCCCTTTTTCAGCCCCATCTCGACCCAGTCGCGCACCTCGCGCGCGAGCGAACCGTGGTGCAGCGCGATCACGCCGGCCCAGTCGGGCCGCGCCTCGAGGATGTTCTGGTACCAGATTTCCGACTGCGAGCGCGTATTCGTAAACACCAGCGTCGCGTCGTAATGCTCGATCTCGTCGATCACGGGCTGGAGCATCTGGATGCCGAGGTGCCCGCCCCAGGGAAAACGCGAGACGTCCTTCGGGATCAGCGAATCGACGCGGATTTCCTTCTTCGTGTCGCCCTCGACGATGATACCCGGCTTGTCACCTTCCACCGCACCCAGCAACACCTCGCGCGCGAGGTCGAGGTCGCCCATCGTGGCCGACACGCCCCAGACCACGAGCTCCGGACGCCAGGTACGCAGCCGGGCCAGCGCCAGCTGCACCTGCACGCCGCGCTTGCTGCCCATCAGCTCGTGCCACTCGTCGACGACGATCATGTCCAGGTGCCTGAACTGCTCCTGCGCAGCCGCGTGGCTGAGCAGCAGCGACAGGCTCTCGGGCGTGGTGACCAGGCTTGTCGGCCAGCTGCGCGACTGGCGCGCCCGTTCCGCCGAGCCGGTGTCGCCGGTACGCGCGCCGATGGTCCAGCCGGGCGCCAGCTCGGCGGCCGATTCTGCCAGCGCGCGCTGGGTGTCGGCGGCGAGTGCCCGCATCGGCGTGATCCACAGCACGCGCAGGCCGCCCGATCTTCCCTTCGCCAGCGCGCCGCGCTGCAGGGCGGCGAACCAGACCGCGAAGGTCTTGCCGGCGCCGGTATTCGCATGCAGCAGGCCGGACTGCCCGGCGAGCGCCGCCTTCCAGACTTCGCGCTGGAACGGGAAGACCTTCCAGCCGCGCGCCGCGAACCAGTCTTTCACGGCCGTTGGTTTGGGCCCGCTCATGGGCCCGCTCGTAGGCGGGCTCATGCAGCCGCGGCGGCCAGCAGGCCTTTCAGGGTATCGAGGGTGTCCGCATCCTCGACGGTCTTGTCGTCGCGCCGGCGCAGGATGCGCGGGAAGCGCACCGCGATGCCGGCCTTGTGGCGCGAGGACAACGCAATGCCTTCGAAGCCGATTTCAAACACCATCGTCGGCTTCACCGAGCGCACCGGGCCGAATTTTTCAATGGTCGTCTTGCGGATCGCATTGTCCACCTGCGCGATTTCGACATCCGTCAGGCCGGAATAGGCTTTCGCGAAGGGCACCAGGCGGCGCTCGCCCTCCTCCTCGTCCCAGACGGCGAAGGTGTAGTCGGTGTAGAGCGAGGCGCGCCGCCCGTGGCCGGCCTGGGCGTAGATCAGCACGGCGTCGATCGAATACGGGTCGACCTTCCATTTCCACCAGGTGCCGACGTCTTTCGTGCGTCCCACGCCGTACTGGGCGCTCTTTGCCTTGACCATCATGCCCTCGACGCCGCGCCCGCGCGATTCGGTGCGCAAGCCCGCCAGCGCCTCCCAGCTTCCGGCATGGATCAGCGGCGAGATTTTCAGTTGCGGCTGGCCGCATGCAGCCACCTGCGTTTCCAGCAGCGCGCGCCGCTCGTGCTGCGGCAGCGCGCGCAGGTCGACGCCGTCGAGTTCCAGCAGGTCGTAGCAGACCAGTACCGCCGGCAGTTCGGCCAGCAGCTTGCTCGATAAAGTCTTGCGCCCGATGCGGCGCTGCAGTTCGGCGAAGGGCGCGGGTGCGTCGTTCGGATGGTCCCAGACCAGCACTTCGCCATCGACCACCGTGCCTTCCGGCAGGCGTATGTTGCACAGTTCCGGGAAGCGCTCGGTGATCAGGTCTTCGCCGCGCGACCACAGGTAGTTCTGGGCCCCGCGCCGCACCAGCTGGGCGCGGATGCCGTCGTATTTCCACTCGATTTGCCACTCAATCAGATCGCCGAGCGCGGCCGGGTCGCCCTGGAGCTGATGCGCGAGGAAGAAGGGGTAAGGCTGGCCGCCGCGCAGCTTGTGTTCTTCGTCCGACTGCGCCGCGATCAGTTGCAGGAAGCCGGTCGCGGTCGGGCGCACGCTGCCGTCGGTCCAGCCCATCAGGCGCTGGGCGATCAGCTTGCTGTCGACGGCGGCGATGCTGGCGAGCGCGCGCGTGACGAGCAGGCGCGAGACGCCGACCCGGAAGCCACCACCGATCAGTTTGCAAAACAGGAAGCGCTCGCGCGTATCAAGCTCGTTCCAGTAGCTGAACAGGGCCTCGCGGATCACCCCGGGGTCCGCCCCCCGCAGCGGACCGATCCGTTCCGTCATCCACTCGGCCAGTCCCACATCGCTGCGCTTTTCGGGCGCCGGCAGGATGTGGGCGATGGTTTCGGCCATGTCGCCGACGGCGTGGTAGGACTCGTCGAACAGCCACTCATCCAACACCGCGTATTCGATCGCGTACTGGCGCAGCAGTTTGCTCGGCACCGCCTGGCGCGGCTTGCCGCCGGCCAGGAAATACACGGCCCAGGCGGCGTTCTCGGGGGAAGCGGTGGAAAAATAGGTTTGCAGCGCGTCGAGCTTGCGGTTGGTGGCGGTGGTTTCGTCGAGTTCGGCGAACAGGCGGGCAAACTCACGCATCGTTTGCTTCCTTCACCTCCACCGCTTCGGCAGGCTGGGGCGCGATGCCGACGTCGTCATCGTCGTCGCCGTATTCGGTGTCGAAACCGGCCGCGTCCAGCCCCTGCTGGCAGAGCCAGCGCACCATCACGGGGATGGAGCCGTGCGTCACGATGATGCGTTCGGCGCCGGTGGCGGCAATCGCGGACATCAGGCCGGGCCAGTCGGCATGGTCCGACAGTACGAAGCCGCGGTCGACGCCACGGCGCCGGCGCGCGCCGCGCAGCTGCATCCAGCCGCTGGCAAAGGCGTCGCTGTAATCGCCGAAGCGCTTCATCCAGGGCGAGCCGGAGGCGGACGGCGGCGCCACCACGATGGCGCCTTTCAGTGCGGCCTTGTCGAGGTCGCTCACCATCAGGGTCGGCGGCAGATGGACGCCGCCCTCTCTATATACCCGGTTCAGCGGCTCGACCGCCCCATGGCAGACGATCGGCCCGATCGACGGGTCCAGGCCCGACAGGATGCGCTGCGCCTTGCCGAAAGAGTAGCCGAACACGACGCTGCAACGCCCCTCTCCGGCATTCTTGCGCCACCAGCGGTTCATGTCGTCGAAGATCGACTGCTCGGGCTCCCAGCGGTAGATCGGCAAACCAAAGGTGGATTCGGTGATGAAGGTGTGGCAGCGCACGGGCTCGAACGGGGCGCAGGTTTTGTCGGGCTCGATCTTGTAGTCGCCCGAGGCGACCCAGACCTCGCCCCCGCATTCCATGCGCACCTGGGCCGAGCCGAGCACGTGGCCGGCAGGATGCAGCGAGATGGTGACGCCGTTGTGCACGGTCGTCTCACCGTATTCGAGGCCGTCGACGGAAATGTCGCCGAGGCGCGAGCGCAGCACGTGCACACCGCTGGCGGCCGTGAGATAGCGGCCATGGCCGTAGCGCGCATGGTCGCCGTGGGCGTGCGTAATGACGGCCCGCTCCACGGGCCGCCAGGGATCGATATAAAACCCGCCAGGGACGCAGTACAGCCCCTCCTTGCGCACTACGACCATATCCGCCATGCAATCCTTTCCCTGGTGTTATGCGCTCTCGACGAAGTCTGCCATGAAGCTGCGGCTCTCGCCGTCCGGGAAGGCGATCGTGACCTGGTCGCCGGCGACTGCCGTGACGACACCGTCTCCGTATTTCGCGACTTTTACATGCGCCCCGGTTTCGAAATGGGGACCGACCGGTTCCGGCGCCGGAGTATGGTCGAACTCGTCATCGCGGATCTCGATGTCGTCCAGCGCCAAGGCGGGTGGATTCTTGCAGTTGTCGCATTTACAGCACTTCTCGAAGCCCTCGACCTCGTCGTTGAAGTAGTCGAGCATCAGCTTCCAGCGGCAAAAGCCGCTGACCGCGTAGCCGACCATCTTCTCCAGCGACTCGCGGTCGTGGTCCTGCTTCTGCACATAGACTTCGGCCAGCGAGTCGAAATGCGCAGCTTTCGGCTCGCTGGCCGTGACGACGAATTCGAGCTTGCGGTTCTGGCGCACCAGCTTGCCGTCTTTCAGCAGCTTGAGGCAGACCTTGATCTTGGCCTCGTTCAAGTCAACCAGCTTTTCCTCGAGACGCCCGGTCGTGACGGCGCCGTTCCCGGCCAGTTCGCACGCGGCATCGTAGACCGCGCGGATCTCGGCGGCGTCGGGATAGTGCTTGACCAGGAAGAATTGCTGGAGGCGCTTGTCGTCCTGCAGGAACAGCAGCGTGCAGCTGGCGTCCTTGCCGTCGCGCCCGGCCCGGCCCGATTCCTGGTAATACGATTCGAGGTTGGCCGGGATTTGAAGGTGGATGACGAAACGCGTATCGCTCTTGTCGATGCCCATGCCGAACGCGTTCGTCGCCACCATGATGCGGCGCTCGTCGTTCATGAACAGGTCCTGGTTGGCGCGGCGCTCGGCGGCCGGGAGTTTGCCGTGGTAGAGGGTGACCGATTCGCCGGCTTCCTCGAGGATGCGGTGCATTTCCTCGGCGGCCTTGACGGTGGCCGCATACACGATGCCCACGCCTTGCGACTCCGCCACCAGGCGCCGCGCCTCGGCGAATTTCTGCTCCGTATTCGTCACCTGCACCACGCCGTAGTGCAGGTTGGGCCGGTAGATGCCGGTATTGATGACCTTCATTCGTGGCCGGTTCAGCTGGCGGCCGATGTCTTCCATCACCTCCTCAGTGGCGGTGGCGGTCAGCGCCAGCACCGGCGGCTGGCCGAGCGCGGCAATCGCGGCCGCCATTTCGATATAGGCCGGGCGGAAATCGTGCCCCCACTGGGAAATGCAATGCGCCTCGTCGACGGCCACCATCACGATCTTCGTTTGCTTGAGCACGGCCAGGAAGTCGGGCGAGGCCAGGCGCTCGGGCGTGCAGAAGACGATTTCGCATTCGCCGGCGGCGATGGCGTCGAGCGCCGCATGTTCCTCTTCGGCATTCAGGCTGCTGTTGACCTGGCAGGCACGGATGCCCAGCTCCTCGAGCTTTTCCAGCTGGTCTTTCATCAGCGAGATCAGGGGCGAGACGACGACCGTCGTGCCCTTCAGGATGTGCGCCGGAATCTGGTAACACAGCGACTTGCCGCCGCCGGTGGGCATGATCGCCAGTGTGTCCTTGCCGTCGAGGACGCTGTCGATCACGCGCTGCTGGCCGTCGCGCAGGCGTTCGATGCCGAACACGGAGCGCAGCAGCCTGCGAATGGTATTGCGGCGCACCGCGAGGAGGCCGTTATGGAGCAGTTGGGGATCGTGTCGGGTCATGCAATAACTGTAATAAACGACTGCGGGCACGGCTATAGGACACGAGCCTTGAGCCACGTAGGAGCGCCACCAAGCAGCCCTTCCTGCCGCTGAGACAGCGCCGCAAGCTGTTTTCCTACAGAACGGCGGAGTCCCCGCCGATGTTGCTCAATGTGCTGCGGGCTTAAGATGGCACCATACCGTACGAAAACGCAGCACACACCCAGACGAAGACCGGAGAATCCATCATGCGCTCGATCCCTACCACCCTGACCGCACTCCAGCTTGCCCTCGCCGCCGCCGCCGCATGGCTGGTCTATGAAACAAACACCCTGCAGGGTGCGGCCGTGCTGATGTTTCACTGAGCTCCAGGCTGAGCTTCGCGAAGATGGCAGCAGTTCGCCGCACGAAGCGGCCGTGATGTAAGTATTTTACTCAGCCGCAGCCAACAGCCGCGCACGATTACGAAAGCGCCGTACCACAGGAGTGGCACGGCGCTTTTTCTTTGGGTCAGGATCCACCTACGGTTCACCGCTAACCATAAAAAACGCCATCCCGACCTGCATCGGAATGGCGTTTCTGTTTTCCTTCACTGCCCCGCCCGCGGGGCAATCGTTCAAGCTGCCTTGGCTTCCATGTCCACCGCGTCCGTCTCTTCAGTCGGCAGGCGCATCATGTAATCGAAGGCTGCCAGCGATGCCTTGGCGCCCTCGCCCACGGCGATCACGATCTGCTTGAACGGCACGGTCGTCACGTCGCCGGCCGCGAACACGCCCGGGATCGAGGTTTCGCCGCGCGAGTCGACTTCGATCTCGCCGTACGGCGACAGATCGAGCGTGCCCTTGAGCCATTCGGCGTTCGGCACCAGGCCGATCTGCACGAAGACACCAGCCAGCTCGACGAGCCTGACTTCACCGCTGTTGCGATCCTTGTACGACAAGCCCGTCACTTTCTTGCCGTCGCCATGGATTTCGGTGGTCTGGGCGCTCTTGATCACGTCCACGTTCTTCAGGCTGTAGAGCTTGCGCTGCAGGACCGCGTCGGCGCGCAGCTCGGCGCCGAATTCGACCAGGGTCACGTGCTCGACGATACCGGCGAGGTCGATCGCCGCTTCCACGCCCGAGTTACCGCCGCCGATCACCGACACGCGCTTGCCCTTGAACAGCGGGCCATCGCAGTGCGGGCAATAGGCCACGCCATGGTTCTTGTACTCCTTCTCGCCCGGCACGTTGATTTCGCGCCAGCGGGCGCCGGTCGAGATGATCACCGACTTCGATTTCAGCACGGCGCCGTCTTCGGTCGTCACCGCGAACAGCTTCTCGCCCACGCCCTTTTCGAGCTTCGCGGCGCGCTGCAGGTTCATGATGTCGACCTCGTAGTGCTTGACGTGCTCTTCCAGCGACACGGCAAAACGCGGACCTTCGGTTTCCTTCACCGAGACGAAGTTCTCGATCGACAGCGTGTCGAGCACCTGGCCGCCGAAACGGTCGGCCAGCACGCCGGTGCGGATGCCCTTGCGCGCAGCGTAGATGGCCGCGGCCGCGCCGGCAGGACCGCCGCCGACGATCAGCACGTCGAACGGTTCTTTCTTGCTCAGTTCGGCAGCTTTGCGCTTGCCGGCGCCGGTGTCGAGCTTGGCGAGGATTTCCTCGGCGCTCATCCGGCCCTGGCCGAAGTGCTCGCCGTTCAGGAACATCATCGGCACGGCCAGGATCTGGCGCGACTCGACTTCATCCTTGAACAGGCCGCCGTCGATGGTGGTGACCCGGATGCGCGGGTTGATGATCGACATCGAGTTCAGCGCCTGCACCACTTCCGGGCAGTTATGGCAGGACAGCGAAATGAAGGCCTCGAACACATAGTCGCCGTCGAGATTCTTGATCTGTTCGATGACCGCGTCGTCGAACTTGATCGGGTGGCCACCCACCTGCAGCAGGGCCAGCACCAGCGAGGTGAACTCGTGGCCGAGCGGGATGGCGGCGAAATGCACGCCGATGTCGGTGCCGACACGGTTGATGGCGAAGGACGGCTTGCGAACGGTATCGTCGCCACCTTCGGCATAGGTAATCTTGTTGCTCAACGAGGTGATTTCCCGGAGCAGTTCTTCCATTTCCCGCGCTTTTGGCGAGTCATCGAGCGATGCAACGATCTCAATCGGCTGCACCACTTTTTCCAAATAGGCCTGTAATTGCTTCTTGAGGGTTGCTTCCAGCATGATGTTTTCCTTGGATTCTGTTGGGTTGAACACTCGCCGGCCGTGCCGGCGAGTGTCCGGTCCTGCTTATGTACTGCCTGTACTACTCAGCTACTACTTACTACTTAGATCTTGCCGACCAGGTCCAGCGACGGGGTCAGGGTTTCAGCGCCTTCGGTCCACTTGGCCGGGCAGACTTCGCCTGGGTGCGCAGCGACGTACTGGGCAGCTTTCACCTTGCGCATCAGTTCCGATGCGTCGCGGCCGATGCCGTTGTCATGCACTTCCATGACCTTGATCTGGCCTTCAGGATTGATGACGAAGGTGCCGCGCAGCGCCAGGCCTTCTTCTTCGATCATGACCTGGAAGTTGCGTGCCAGGATGCCGGTCGGGTCGCCGATCAGCGGGTAGTTGACCTTCTTGATCGCGTCCGAGGTGTCGTGCCATGCCTTGTGGGCGAAGTGGCTGTCGGTCGAGACGCCGTAGACCTTGACGCCCATCTTTTCGAATTCAGGCTGGAACTCGGCCAGGTCTTCCAGTTCGGTCGGGCAGACGAAGGTGAAGTCGGCCGGGTAGAACATCAGGATGGACCAGGTGCCTTTGAACTGCTCTTCGGTCAGGTCGATGAACTTGCCAGCGTGGAAGGCAGTGGCTTTGAACGGCTTGATTTCGGTATTGATAAGGGACATGGAAGCTCCTGTTGTGTGTGAATCAAAAGTTGATGAATGCAAGTGTAAAGCCCTTGCTCATGCTTGTAAAATTAATTGATCGGATGAGAACGATTAATTTCCACTATCGCGAAGACGAAGCGAACCCCGCATGGCAGGGATGTCGGTCTCGCAAGAGACCTGTCAGTGTGAGGGAAACGCGCACGCTTTGCAACCGCGCGCATTAGGGCACCGTGCAGGGTGGGCGGCTGCGCCGCCCACCCTACGCCGGCGCGGCCGCGCAGGCCGGCGCCAATACGTCGCAGGGCAGCGCCAGGCTGAAGGTCGAGCCCTGGCCGGGAACGCTGGTGACCGTCAGGTCCCCGCCGTGGGCGGCGGCGAGTTGACGGGAAATGTACAGGCCCAGGCCCAGGCCCTTCGGCTCGCCGTTGCGGGCGCCCCGTTCGAAGGGCTGGAAGATGCGCTCGATGTCCTCGGGCGAAATACCCTTGCCCTTGTCGGCCACGTCGATCCGCGCGCAGTTGCCCTCCACCGCCACCCGCACCTCGACGTCGCAGCCGCCGCCGTAGCGCAGCGCGTTCGTCAACAGGTTGACCACCACCTGCTCGATGCGGAACTCGTCCCAGCAGCCGGTGACCGGAGGGTGCGGCGCCAGCGAGATGGCGCAGCCGCTGGCCGCCGCCTGCAGCGACAGGTCGCTCACCACGCGCTCGAGCATGCCCACCAGCTCGACCTGGGCCGGGCGCACCGACAGCGTGCCGTTGCGCATGCGCGTCACGTCGAGCATGTCGTCGATCAGGCGGATCATGGCCTTGATCTGGCGCTCGTCGCGCTTGACCATCGCACTCATCTGCTCCCCGGCGAAGGCTTGCAGGTTGCCGCGGTTCAGGTGCAGCGTGCGCATCTGCGTTTCCAGGAACAGCGTGTTCAGCGGTGTGCGCAGCTCGTGGGCGACGAGCGACATGAACTCGTCGCGCATGCGCAGCGAGCGCTGCAGTTCAGCCTGGGTCGCGTTCAGTTCCTTGAGCAGGATTTCCTGCTCGCGCCGGCTCTTCTCCAGCGCCTCCATCTGGCGCCGCGTCTCGCGCCGCTGCTGGTCGAGCGCGACGAACACGTTGACCTTGCCGCGCACCGCGTCCGGGTCGAGCGGCTTGTAGAGGAAGTCGACGGCCCCGGTCTCGTAGCCCTTGAAGGCGTAGTTCAGCTCGCGCCCGGCGGCGGACACGAAGACGATCGGGATGTGGCGCGTGCGCGAGGTAGCACGCATGAGTTCGGCCAGTTCAAAACCGTCCATGCCCGGCATCTGCACGTCGAGGATGGCCAGCGCGAACTCGTGCTCGAGCAGCAGCGCGAGCGCCTCGTCGCCGGAATGGGCATGGAACACGAGGCGTTGTTCGTCGCGGATCAGGGCGTCGAGCGCGCGCAGGTTGTCGGGAAGGTCGTCGACGATCAGGAGTTTGCTCGGTTGTTGGTTGCTCATGTTGTCTCCAGCAGGGGCAGCAGCTCGCGGATGGCGGCCAGCGGCAGGACCAGGTGCGCATCGCAGCGGCGGATGGCTTCACGCGGCATCGTGGCGGCCTGTGCCTCGCGTGGGTCCTGGACAATCGTCAGGCCGCCGCGCTGCCTGATCTTTTGCATGCCCGCGGCGCCATCGATGTTGGCGCCAGTAAGTAAAATACCGGCCAATGCCGGGCCATAGGCGTCGGCGGCCGACTCCATCAACACGTCGATGGCCGGACGCGCAAAGTGCACGGGCGGCTCGCAGCTGAGGGAAAATACACGATCGTCTTCGATCGACAGATGGTAGCCGGGGCCGGCGAAATACACCGTGCCGGGCTCCACCACTCCCTTGTCCATCGCTTCCAGCACCGGCAGGGCCAGGCGCGCCGCGAACAGCTCGGCAAGGCGGCTGTCGCGGCCGGCGGGGATGTGCAGGATGCAAATGGTGGCCGGCCCGAAATCTTTTGGGAGCGCCGGCAGCAAGTCGACCAGCGCATCGACGCCCCCGGCCGAGGCGCCGATCACCACGGCCTCGATGCGGCGGCTTGCCAGCGCCTCGATCACGGCCTCCGGCAGGATACTCATTGCCCCGCCTTGCGAAAAATCTTCTCGCGACGGGCAATCGATTCGAATTGTTTCGCATGGCTGGAAAACTCGATGCTTTCCTTGCTGCCCAGCGCCAGGAAGCCGCGGTGGCAGAGCGACTCGTGGAACAGCCCGAGTACCCGGTTCTGCAGGCGCCGATTGAAATAAATCATCACGTTGCGGCAGCTGATGAAATGCGTTTCCGAAAACACCGTATCGGTCGCCAGGCTGTGGTCGGCAAAGGTCACGTTCTCGACCAGCGAGCGCTCGAACAGTGCCCCGCCATAGGCCGCCGTGTAGTAATCGGAAAAAGCATGCTTGCCGCCGGCCTTCTGGTAGTTCTCAGTGTACAGGCGCATCCGGTCGAGTGGGAACACCCCGCGGCGTGCGGCATCGAGTGACGCCGGATTGATGTCGGTGGCATAAATGATGCTTCGCTCGAGCAGGCCTTCCTCGTGCAACAGGATCGCCAGCGAATACACTTCCTCGCCCGTGCTGCAGCCGGCCACCCAGAGTTTGAGCGAGGGATAGGTTTCCAGGTGCGGCACGACCTGGCTGCGGACGGCCGCGTAGAACTCGGGGTCGCGGAACATTTCGGTGACGGGAATGGTCAGGTATTGCAGCAGCTGGGCAAAGGCCTCGGGGCGGTGCAACACTTTCGCCTGCAGGTCGGAGACTGTCTCGCATTCCATTGCACGCATGGCGACGATCACCCGGCGCTTTTGCGAAGCGCCAGTGTAGTCGCGGAAGTCGTAGTTGTACTTGAGGTAGACCGCCTCAACCAGCATCCGCAATTCGATGTCGATGTCGTCCGGGGGCTGTTTCATAAGCTGACTTACAGGCTGGCTCAAACGCGTTCCATCGTCGGCATCCAGACCCGCAGCAGCGAGTACAGGCGGGCCAGGTCGATCGGCTTGGCCAGGTAGTCGTTGGCGCCTGCGGCCAGGCACTGCTCCTGGTCATCCTTCATCGCCTTGGCCGTGATCGCAATGATCGGCAGGCGGTTGAAGCGCCCGTCGGCACGGATGCGGCGTGTCGCTTCCAGGCCATCCATGCCCGGCATCATGATGTCCATCAGCACCAGGTCGATGCCCGGCACCTCGTCGAGTTTCGCAATTGCTTCAAAGCCATTCCGGCCGACTTCCACACTCGCGCCGCGCTGCTCCAGCGCACTGGTCAGGGCGAACACGTTGCGCACGTCGTCGTCGACCAGCAGGATGGTGCGTCCTTCGAACACGCGGTCGCGGCCGCGCACGGTTTTCAGCATGTGCTGGCGCTCGGTCGAGAGCTGCGATTCCACTTTATGCAGGAACAGCGTCACCTCGTCGAGCAGGCGCTCGGGCGAACGCGCGCCCTTGATGATGATCGAGCGCGAATACTTCATCAGCTCGGCTTCCTCGTCGCGCGTCAGGTTGCGGCCGGTGTACACGATGACGGGCGGGAAGGACACCAGTTCTTCTTGGGACATGTGCTCGAGCAATTCCTTGCCCTGCATGTCGGGCAGCTTCAGGTCGATGATCATGCAATCGAAAATCTCGCTGCGCAAGAGGTTCAGGGCTTCTTCGCCGGAACCGACGGCGTCGATCTTGACGTCTTCGTCGGCAATCAGTTGCACCACGCTCTCGCGCTGGCGCTCGTCGTCCTCGACCAGCAGCACGCGCTTGATCTGTTGCGAGCTCTTTTCCTGCAGCTTGCGGAACACGGCCTCCAGCTGCTCGCGCGAGGTGGGTTTCAGGGCGTAACCGATCGCGCCCAGGTGCAGCGCCTCGCCGGCATTGTCCATGCTCGACACGACGTGCACCGGAATGTGGCGCGTAGCAGGATTGTCCTTCAACTGCTGCAGCACCGACAGGCCCGAGCTGTCCGGCAGGCGGATGTCGAGCAGGATCGCGTCCGGCCCTTCGCCGGCGGCCAGGCGCAGGCCCTCGCCGGCGGTCAGCGCCACCAGGCAGCGATAGTCGAGGTCGTGCGCCAGGTCGTACAGGATGCGCGCGAAGTCCGGCTCGTCCTCGATGACGAGCACGGTGCGGGCGCCGGCCGCATCCTTCTCGCGGTCGTCCGGGAACGACGCCCGGGCGGGCAGCTCTTCCACGTTTGGCTGCGGTTCCGGCTCAGGGGCGGGAGCGAAGCTCGGGCGCGGCAGGCGCGGCGCCGGCGCCGCCGCACGTGACGACGGTGGCGACGGTGGCGACGCCGACACGGTGCCGTTCCTCGGCATGCTCAGGGTAAAGGTGCTACCCTCGCCCGGCATGCTCGACACCACCAGCGAACCGCCCAGCAAATTGGTGAGGTCGCGCGAGATCGACAGGCCGAGACCGGTGCCGCCGAAGCGGCGGTTGGCGGTGCCGTCGGCCTGGTGGAAGGCTTCGAAAATGCGTTCCTGCTGGTCCGGGGCGATGCCGATGCCCGAGTCCGCCACGGTGAACTGGATCCAGCCCGAGTCAAGGGCGCTGACGTTCATCCGCACCTCGCCCTGCTCGGTGAACTTGACCGCGTTCGACAGCAGGTTTTTCAATACCTGTTCCAGGCGCTGGCGGTCGGTGTGCAGGGTCGGCGGCACGTTCGGCTCGACCGTGACGGAGAAGCGCAGCGCCTTCTGCTTGGCCAGCGGCTCGAAGGTGCGGCCCAGGCCCTCCACGGTGCGGCGGATCGGCAAGTCTTCCGGCAGGAGTTCGAGCTTGCCGGCTTCGACCTTGGAAATGTCGAGGATGTCGTTGATCAGGTGCAGCAGGTCGTTGCCGGCCGAATAAATCGTCTGGGCAAAGCGCACTTGCTCGTCGCTCAGGTTGCCCGGCACATTGTCGGCAAGCAGCTTAGCGAGGATAAGCGAGCTGTTCAGCGGGGTTCTTAGCTCGTGCGACATGTTCGCCAGGAACTCCGACTTGTAGCGGCTGGCGCGCTCCAGGTCCAGTGCACGCGCGCGCAACTGTTCCTGGGCTTCGGACAGGGCCGCGTTCTTCATGTCGAGGTTCAGCGCCTGCTCGGACAGCTGGTCGTTGGTCTGCTCGAGTTCGGCCTGCTGGTTTTCCAGGCTGGTCTGCGATTCTTCGAGCGCGCGCGACTGTTCTTCGAGTTCTTCGTTGGCGGTGCGCAGCTCTTCCTGCTGCACTTGCAGTTCTTCGTTCAGGGCCTGGCTTTCCGACAGCGCGTCCTGCAGGCGCTGGCGGTAGACGACGGCGCCCACCGAGGCGCCGATGGCGTCGCCCACCAGCTTCAGGAATTCGATGTCGCGCTCGCGCACGGGGTGCAGGAAGCCGATTTCCAGCACGCCCTTGACCTTGCCGAAATTCGTGAACGGGGCAATGACCACTTCGCGCGGCGCCGCTTCGCCCAGGCTGGAACCCACCTTGATATAGTCCGCCGGCAGCTCCCTGACGCGCAGCAGGCGGTTTTCGTTGGCGGCCTGGCTGGCCAGCGAGGCGCCGGGCTGGATGATCTTCGCGCGCTCTTCATCCTCGTTCGAGAAACCGAAAGCACCGATGCGGCGCAGCACGCCGTCATCGGAACGGAAGTACATCGCCGCCACTGCCCCGCCGAGGTAGCGCACCACATGGTCGAGCACGGTTTGCGCGAGCGCTTCGAGGGAATTCTGGCCGATGCTTTTCGCCGCCAGGTCGGTCTGGCCGCTGCGCAGCCAGCTCAGGTGGCGCAACTCGGCATTGTGGTCGTTTTCGTGCTTCAGCACCTCGTTGTACGAATGCGACAGGCGTACCAGCTCACGCCGGCCAAGGCTGGCCAGCAGGCCGCCGACGATCAGCGTCAGCAGCAGGTAGCTGCCAACCGACGAGGCGATGACCGAGCGCGCCCCGGCGCTGCGCGCCTCCAGCAGCGCGCGTTCGCTGGCAACGAAGGCCGCGAACTGGTTGCGCATGTCGTCGGTCAGGCTTTTTCCGCGCCCACTGCGAATCGAGGCGTTCACGTCGTCGCCACCGCGGTGGCGCGCGATCACCTCTTCGGTGAACCGGATCCACTCGCGGTGGGCGCCGCGCACCCGGCTCACGCGATCGGCCTGGGCCGGATTGTCGGAAACCAGGCGCAGCAGCGTGTTCAGCTCGACCTCGACCTTCGGCTTGGCCACGGTGTAGGGACCGAGGAAGCTTTCGTCGCCGGAAATGACATAGCCACGCATACCGGCTTCCATGTCGGAAACGAGTTTGCTGATCTCGTTGGCATTGCCGATGACTTCCTGCGAATGTTCGACCCGGTTCAGCACGCTGACGAGGTAGGCGATGATTGCAACGAACACGACCGCGCTCAGGACGGAGAGGCCGAGCGGCAAGGCGATATTGCGCGAAAGGATGCGGCGAAACTGGGCGTTGTCGAACGATGTGCCGGTCATTTGTTGCGATTATTCCAAGGAAAAAATATTCCAAGTGTAACGCAATGACCATGCTTTTGTGCTTTCAACAGTGCGCCGCCACCCTATTCGTCCATGTGTCATGGCAGGTGCGGCCGCAGATAGGGCGCGGTACGGCTGCCGGCCGCACGGGCCACCTTTTCCGGCGGCCCGGCCACCACCACGCTGCCGCCCCCGTCGCCGGCGCCGGGACCGATGTCGATCACCCAGTCGCAGCTGGCGACCACGCGCATCGTGTGCTCGACCACGACCACGGTATTGCCGGCGTCGACCAGGCGCTCGAGCTGCTTGACCAGGCGGTCGGCATCCGACGGGTGCAGGCCGGTGGTGGGTTCGTCCAGCACGTACAGGGTGTTGCCGCGCCCGGCGCGCTGCAGTTCGGTCGCCAGCTTGATGCGCTGGGCTTCGCCGCCCGACAATTCGGTTGCCGGCTGGCCCAGGCGCAGGTAGCCCAGGCCGACTTCGCGCAGCACTTCCAGCGAGCGCTCGACCAGCGGTTCGCCGGCAAAAAACGCCGCCGCCGCATCCACCGTCATGCCCAGCACGTCGGCGATGTTCCGGTCCTTGTACGTCACCTCCAGCGTTTTCGCGTTGTAGCGCGCGCCCTCGCAGGCCGGGCACGGCGCGTACACGCTCGGCAGGAACAGCAGCTCGACCATCACCGAGCCTTCGCCCAGGCAGGTCTCGCAGCGTCCCTTGGCCACGTTGAACGAAAAGCGGCCGGCGTCGTAGCGGCGCGCCTTCGCCATTTTGGTGGCGGCGAACAGCTTGCGGACCTGGTCGAACAGGCCGGTGTAGGTCGCGAGATTCGAGCGCGGCGTGCGCCCGATCGGCTTCTGGTCGACCCGCACCATGCGCCGCAGCGACTCCATGCCCTTGATGATGCGGCCCTGGGTCGGGATGGCGGCTTCCTGTTCGAGGTCGTCGGTGTCATCCGGTTCCGGCGCCGGGGCGCCCTGCCCCAGCTCCTGCGCCACCAGGTCGACCAATACCTGGCTCACCAGGCTCGACTTGCCCGAACCGGACACGCCGGTGACGGCCGTCAGCACGCCGAGCGGGAATTCGGCTGTCAGGTTATTCAGGTTGTTGCGGGTGACGCCCTCCAGGCGCAGCCAGCCGGCGGGATCGCGCCGTGCACGTTCGGCCGGCGGCGCATCGTCGAACAGGTAGCGCCGCGTCTGCGAGGCTTCGATCTTTTCCAGGCCATCCGGCGGCCCGCTGTACAGCACCTCGCCGCCGCGCTCGCCGGCGGCCGGGCCGACGTCGACGATCCAGTCGGCGCGCCGGATCACATCCAGCGCGTGCTCGACCACGAACAGCGAATTGCCCGAGGCTTTCAATTGGTCGAGCGCGACCAGCAGCGCCTCGGTGTCGGCCGGGTGCAGGCCGGCCGAGGGTTCATCGAGCACATACACGACGCCGAACAGGTTCGAGCGCACTTGCGTCGCCAGCCGCAGGCGCTGCAGTTCGCCGGGCGAGAGCGTCGGGGTGCTGCGCTCGAGCGCGAGGTAACCCAGGCCGAGCGCCAGCAGCACTTCCAGGCGCGCGACCAGGTCTTCGGCGATGCGCCGGGTGACGATCAGCTGCTCGGGGTGGAGCCTGGCCTGGCGCGCATTTTTGGGCGCGTCGCCACTGGCGTACGGCAGCAGCAGTGCGTGCAGGCGCGCCAGCGGCATGCGCGAGATGTCGGCAATGTCCGCGCCGGCAAAGGTGACGGACAGGGCTTCCTGGCGCAAGCGCTTGCCGCGGCACAGCGGGCAGGCGGTAGAGACCATGTAGCGCGCCACCCGTTTTTTCATCGACGCGCTTTCGGTGTTCGCGAAGGTCTGCAGGACATAGCGCCGCGCGCCCGTGAAGGTGCCCTGGTAGCTCGGCGTGTCCTGGCGTTTGAGGGCCGCGCGCGTCTGCTCGGGGGTGAGGCCGGCGTAGACCGGCACGGTCGGCGTCTCGTCGGTGTACAGGATCCAGTCGCGGTCTTTTTTGGGCAGGTCGCGCCAGGGCGTGTCGACGTCGTAGCCCATCGTCACCAGGATGTCGCGCAGGTTCTGGCCGTGCCAGGCCGGCGGCCAGGCCGCGACCGCGCGCTCGCGGATCGTGAGGCTGTCGTCCGGCACCAGCGACTGTTCGGTGACTTCGTACACGCGGCCCAGGCCCGAGCACTCGGGGCAGGCCCCTTCCGGCGTATTCGGCGAAAACGATTCGGCGTAGAGCAACTGCTGCCCTGCGGGGTAGTCGCCGGCGCGCGAATACAGCATGCGCAGGGAATTGGACAGCGTGCTGACGCTGCCCACCGACGAGCGCGTGGTGGGCGAGCCGCGCTGCTGCTGCAGGGCGACCGCCGGCGGCAGGCCGTCGATTTCGTCGACTTCCGGCACCGGCATCTGGTGGAACAGGCGGCGCGCATAGGGAGAGACGGACTCGAGATAGCGCCGCTGCGCTTCCGCGTACAGCGTGCCGAAGGCGAGCGAGGACTTGCCGGAACCGGACACGCCCGTAAACACCACCAGCGCATCGCGCGGGATGTCGAGGCTGACGTCCTTCAGGTTGTGCTCGCGCGCCCCGCGCACGCGCACGAAGCCGGGACGGCCCGGGCCCCCGGCTGCTTTGTCCGTCGTCCTGCCTCCCGCTTCGCCCACTTCCGCGTTGTCTGTCGTCTTCCTGCCCATCGGCCTGCCTCGCTCATCGCTATCGATGCTCATATTTAACCGTGCTCAGGAATCATTGACGGTGCGCTGACACACCGAGGTGGCGGCGGGGTTCGTAGATTATCCGGCCAGCACCTCCAGCGCGGCCACCACCTCCTCGACGCCCGGATCGCCTCCAACATTCCCCGCCACCGCCCTGCACCGCCCCGCCAGGCCTTCGTCGTCCAGCAGCGCCCCCAGCCGCCGCAACAGGCGCCGCGTGCTCAAGCGCGTCGCCGGCAGGCTCACTCCCACGCCCAGCGCCTCGACCCGCGCCCCGTTGTCGAACTGGTCATGGGCCAGCGGCACCACCAGTTGCGGCGTGCCCGCGCGCAGCGCCTCGGCGGTCGTGCCGATGCCGCCGTGATGGACCAGCACGCACACATGCGGCAACAAGGCGCGCAGCGGCACGTACTCTTGCCACAGCACGTGGCGCGGCAGCTCGAGCGGCAACTGGTCGCGGTGGGGCGTGAGGAAAATCGCCCGCTCGCCGAGCAAACCCGCCGCCTCGGCCGCGTGTTCGAACCAGGCGCGCGCCTGGCGGTTGCCGGTGCCCGGCGTGAACACCAGCGGCCTGCCGCCCTGCCCCAGGAAACGCAGCAGCTGGGGCGACAGCGCGGCCTGCGGGCCAGGTTCGTACAGGGGAAAGCTGCTGCGCACCAGGGGCTGCGGCCAATCCGGCTGGGTCGGCGCGAACCAGTCGGGAAACAGCGCGATCGACAGGTCGGCAATCGAGAACAGGGTATCGATCAGCGTGCCGACCGGCGCCAGCCCGGCCCGGGTGCGCGCCGCGTTCACGCCGGGCAGCGCGACGGGATCGATGAAACGCGCCGCGAGGACGCGCAACAAGCGTTTACGCGCGCCCTGCGGCAGCCAGCGCGGCACGCGCCACGGTCCCAGCATCAGCGGGTCGTACACGGTCGGCAGGTTGGACGGGGCAAGAAAGGCCGCCGCAATCGGGATGCCGGGCCGCGCCGCACGGCACAGGTCCGCCTCCGGCAGCGCCAACGGATGCACCAGCATGGTGCATTGTTCGCCGGGAGGGAGCGAGCCGACAAAAGCAGGCACTTCGGCCATGGCCGGCCGCGGCGCCTGCCACACGACGCCGAAGCCACGGGTCGGATGCCATAAATCGGGATGGTCGAGCACGGCCGGGTCGGCCGGCAAGCCATGGAAGGGCAGCCCGGCCGCGCGCACGAAGGGTTCGTGCTGGGTCGGGCCGAGAAAGCTGACGCGGTGCCCGGCATCTACTAAAGCCAGCGCCATGCGCATGAAGGGAAACAGGTCGCCAGCGGAGCCGATCGTGACCAGCACGACGTGCAGCGGCTTGCGGGCAGAATCCATGTTACGGGATCAAACGCTCCGCGCGCAGGCGCGCGAACAGGTCGAAAAAGGAGGCGTCGGTGGCCTGGTAGCCCGTGAAGCCGAGGCGGCGGCTGTTGGCCATGTCGGTCATCACTTCCAGCGGGCGGCCGAGGTCGAGGTCGGTGTGCCAGGCGGACGCCAGGCGGTCGAGATCTGGTTCCACCAGGCCATGGCGGGTCGCGATCTCGCGCCACAACGGGCCGTCGTTCGCCATGGCCGGCTCGAGCGGCTGGACCTGGCCGCTGTAGCCGGCCGCCTCCACGCCGAACCACTCGGCCAGTTTCGGCCACAGCCAGCTCCAGCGGAACACGTCGCCGTTGACGATGTTGAAGGCTTCATTTTTGGCCGCGTCGGTGTCGGCGGCCCAGACCAGCTGCGTGGCCAGCATGCGAGCGTCGGTGACGTCGCTCAGCCCCTTCCACTGCGCCTCCGAGCCGGGGAACTGGAACGGGCGCCCGGTTTCCTTGCACAGGGTCGCATAAACCGCGAGCGTGGTGCCCATGTTCATCGCGTTGCCGACGGCCAGGCCGATGATCGAGTGCGGACGGTGCACGCTCCAGGTGAAGCGGTCGCGCGCGGCGGCGGCATAGACTTCGTCTTCCTGCGCGTAATAAAAATTTTCCAGCGGCAGGCGCGGCTGGCTTTCGCGCAGCGGCGTGTCGGGCAGCGTGCCCGAGCTGGCATAGGCCTCGAAAGGACCGAGATAGTGCTTCAGGCCCGTGACCAGCGCGACATGGCGCACGCTCTTTTTCGGCGCCAGCGCGTCGAGCAGGTTGCGCACCAGCGCGGCATTGACGCGGATGTTTTCCTGCTCGCTGTCCTGGCGCATCCAGGTGGTGATGAAGACGCGGGTCGGTGCGGTGTCGGCCAATGCGGCCGCCAGCGCTGCCGGATCGAGCAGGTCGGCCGCAACATGACGAAACTGCGGGCCCACGCCGGCCAGGTCCTTCGGTGCGCGGCGCGACAGGCCGACCACATTCCATCCACCCGCCAGCAATTCGCGCGCGACATGGTTGCCGCCGATCCCCGTGATGCCCACTACCAAGGCTGTTCGTTGCATGTGATTCCCCTGCGTTTTCGATGAAACCCATTTTAAAGCGGCGGCAACAAAAGCGGGCGCAGGCGTGAAAAACCGTCAATCGTGCGCGGCAGGCGCCGGCGCCTATCCCGGCCGGCGCGCGTAACTCTTCGTCAGGATCTCCCAGCGATGCTTGTCCGGCTCGTCCCAATAGATATTGCGCCCGCCGTGCGCCGTGCCGACCTTGCCGTCGTTGCGGCCGC
>JAQGLR010000347.1 GCA_028292765.1 Massilia sp.
GCAGGTCACGCTGCCGATCTTCGACATGGGCCGCAGGCGCGCCGGGGTCGAGACCGCCCGGGCCGGACGCGACATCGCGCTGGCGCAGTACGAGCGCACGATCCAGAGCGCGTTCCGCGAAGTGTCGGACGCGCTGGCCGGCCAGGCCACGTTCAACGAGCAGCTGCGCGCGCAGCGCGCGGTGGCGGCGGCCGAGTCGGAGCGCTTCAGGCTGTCGGACCTGCGCTACCGCAGCGGCACCGCCAGCTACCTCGACCTGCTCGACGCCCAGCGCTCGCTGTTCCAGGCCCAGCAGCTGGCGGTGCAGGCCAACCTGCAGCGCCTGCAGAACCAGGTGACGCTGTACCGCGTGCTTGGCGGCGGCTGGAGCGACACGCGTGTAACGCCCGTCGTCACGGCGTCTGCGCCGGCACAGGCCGCGCGCTGAGCGACGCCTGCGCTGTAAAACGGAACCGGGCCATGCGCCCGGTTTTTTTACGGCCGGATTCGTGTGGCAGCCCTGATGTGAACTTGGCTACACTGGCAGGGTCTACCATTTGGTGCGCCTTCTGGCGCTGAGGGACTGCCATGCGAAACTTTTTTCACTCACACTGGAAGGTCATCGTTGCGCTCATCCTGCTTATCCTGGTGGCTGTCTTGACCTTCCGGCCCAACAGCGCCGAGGCCGCGCCCGACCTCGCCGAGCGCATGCGCCAGCATGTGCGTGCGGTCGCCTCCGAGGAGCACAACACCGGCACGCCCGGGCGGCTCGAGCGCGCCGCCGTGTACATCGAAACGGCGCTCACGCGCGCCGGGTACAAGCCTGCGCGCCAGGAATACACGGCCGGCGGACAACGGGTGCGCAACATCGAGGTGGCGGTAAGCAAGGCCGCCGCCGGCAAGCGGCCAGACCGTATCTTCATCGTCGGCGCCCACTACGATTCGGCCCCGGGGGCGCCCGGCGCCAACGACAACGGCAGCGGCACCGCCGCCGTGCTCGAGCTCGCCCGCCTGCTCAAGACGATGCAGCCGCGCGCCGGCACCGAAGTGCGCTTCGTGTTTTTCGTGAACGAGGAGCCGCCCTGGTTCATGGGCGCGGACATGGGCAGCATGCGCCACGCCGCCGAGATGAAGCGGCAGGGGCAAAAGGTCGAAGCGGCGCTGGTGCTGGAAACGATGGGCTACTACACGGATGCGCCGAACAGCCAGAAGCTGCCGCCCGGGCTCGAAGGGCGCTACCCGAGCACGGGTAATTTCATCGCCTTTGTCGGCACGCTGGAGTCCTCGGCCCTGGTGCGCGACGCGCTGGCCGCCTTCCGCGCCGCGTCCGACTTTCCCGCGCACGGCCTGGCGGCGCCCGCGCACACGACCGGCGTCACCCTGTCCGACCATTCATCCTACAACCGCCACGGCTACCCGGCGCTGATGATCACCGACACCGCCTTCATGCGCTACCCCTACTACCACACCGCGCAGGACACGCCGGACAAGCTCGATTACGAGAGCATGGCGCGGGTCGTGACCGGTTTGTCGAAGACGATCGTGGCGCTGGCGGGCGCGGCGGAGGGCTGATCGTTCAGCTGAGCCTTATTTGGTCTCGCCAAGGAACATTTCCTGCAGGTCGTTGAGGAAACGCTGGCCGAGTTCGGTCGGGCGGATCAATTTAAAATCGCGGTAGAGCAGGCCCTTGGCCTCGGCGGCGTCAAGCGCCTTGCTGATCGCGGTAATGCTCATGCCGGTGCGTTCGCCGAACAGGTTCGGATCGAAGCCGCCCGTCAGGCGCAGCGTGTTGAGCATGAACTCGAAACCCATGTCCGCGCGCGCGATCTCGTGCTCTTCCTGTACCGGGTTGCCGCGCTTCGCCGCTTCCATGAAGGAGGCCGGCTGCTTGAAGCGGGCCTGGCGCAGGATGCGGTGCGGGAAGGAGATTTTCGAGTGCGCACCGGCGCCGATGCCGAGGTAGTCGCCGAAATTCCAGTAATTCAGGTTGTGGCGCGCACGCCGGCCGGGTTGGGCGTAGGCCGACACTTCGTAATGGTCGAAACCGGCACCACGCATCGTCTCCGCGATCATGTCCTGCATGTCGGCGCTGGCGTCGTCGTCGGGCAGGCTGGGCGGGTACTTGGCGAAGACCGTGTTCGGTTCCATCGTCAGGTGGTACAGCGACAGGTGCGGCGGCGCGAACGACAGCGCGGTCTGCAGGTCGCGTTCGGCCTCGGCCAAGGTCTGCGACGGCAGCGCGTACATCAGGTCGAGGTTGAAGTTGTCAAAAGTAGCGTGGGCGATTTCCACCGCACGCAGCGCCTCGCGCTCGTCGTGGATGCGGCCGAGCGATTTCAGATGCTCGCCATTGAAACTCTGGATGCCGATCGACAGGCGGTTCACGCCGCTGTCGCGGTACTGGCGGAACTTTTCGACCTCGAAGGTGCCGGGGTTCGCTTCCATCGTGATCTCGGCGTCGATTTCCAGCGGCAGCAAGGTACGCACGTCCGACAGCAGGCGATCGAGCCCGGCGGCCGACATCAGGCTTGGCGTGCCGCCACCGATGAACACCGTGTGGATCTTGCGGCCCCAGACCAGCGGCAGCGATTGTTCGAGGTCGAGGCGTACCGCGTCGAGGTACTCCTTTTCCGGCAGCTCGCCCTTGGCCTCGTGCGAATTGAAATCGCAATACGGGCACTTGCGCACGCACCAGGGGAAGTGGATGTACAGCGACAGTGGCGGCAAGGCGACCAGGTTCAGGGCGCCCGGCTGCAGGTACTGCAGCGCAGCCATTGCCGGCGAGCGCGGCTCTCCGGCCTTGGCCACAGTCGGAATGCTGCTCGCAACTTTAATCGGGATCATCGCAGTTTCCCTACCAGTGCCCGCAGGGCCTGGCCGCGGTGCGACTGCGCGTTCTTCTCGTCCGGGGTCAGTTCGGCGGTGGTCTTGCCGAGCGCCGGGATCAGGAAGTACGGGTCGTAGCCGAAGCCGTTCTCGCCGCGTGGCGTGTCGATGATTTCGCCATCCCAGCGGCCGTCGGCGATGATCGGCTGCGGGTCGTCGGCGTGGCGCACGTAGACCAGCACGCAGTAATAATAGGCGGATTTGTCGGTATGCGCGGCCAGGTCGGCCACCAGTTTTTCGTTGTTGCGTGCGTCCGACTTCGGTTCGCCGGCGAAGCGCGCCGAGTACACGCCCGGAGCGCCGTTCAGCGCGTTGACGCACACGCCCGAGTCGTCCGCCAGCGCCGGCAGACCGGTCAGGCGCGCGGCGTGGCGGGCCTTTTCCAAAGCGTTCTCGACGAACGTGGCGTGCGGCTCATCGGCTTCGGGCACCTTGAATTCGCCCTGCGGGTGCAGGGTGAACCCGATCGGGCCGAGGATTTGCTGGAATTCCTTGAGCTTGCCGGCGTTGTTCGAGGCGAGGATGAGGCGTTGGGTCATGGCGGGAGATGAGGGGATCAAGCGGAAGCGGGTATTTTACCCGTTCGCCGAACGAACGTCGGGTGGACACTCCGTGCCCACCGCCCTGGCTTAGATAATTCCCAGCGCTTCTTTTTGCATCCGCACCAGGTCCGCGATCCCGCCCTGCGCCAGGTCGAGCAGGCGGTTCATGCCGGCGCGGTCGAAGGCCGCCCCTTCGGCCGTGCCCTGCACTTCGATGAAGTGGCCGGTTTCGGTCATCACCACGTTCATGTCGGTGTCGCAGCCCGAATCCTCGACATAATCCAGGTCCAGCACCGGCGTCCCCTGAACCACGCCGACCGAGATCGCCGCCACGAAATGCCTGACCGGCACCGACGTCAGCAGCCCACGCGCCACCAGGGCGTTGAAGGCGTCGTAGGCCGCGACCATCGCGCCGGTGATCGATGCGGTCCGGGTGCCGCCGTCGGCTTGGATCACGTCGCAGTCCAGGTGCAGCGTGCGTTCGCCAAAGGCTTCGAGGTCGAAGGCGGCGCGCAGCGAGCGGCCGATCAGGCGCTGGATTTCCTGGGTGCGGCCGGACTGCTTGCCGCGTGCGGCCTCGCGGTCCATGCGCGTGTGCGTCGAGCGCGGCAGCATGCCGTATTCGGCCGTCAGCCAGCCCTGCCCTTTGCCCTTCAGGAAGCCGGGCACCTTGTCGTCGATGCTGGCGGTGCAGATCACCTTCGTGTCGCCGCACTCGATCAGCACCGAGCCTTCGGCGTGCTTCGTGTACTGGCGCGTGATGCGGATTGCCCGCAACTGGTCGACTGCGCGGCCGCTCGGGCGGGATGCAAACGTCATGATGAACCTTTTTTATTTAAGTAACTGGGAAGACTTCTCGATCGCCTGGTTGATCTCGGCGATCGCCTTTTCGATTTCGTCTTCGTCGAAGGGGTCGACGTCGAGGGCGGCAGGCGCGTGACCAATTGTGCTGCTGACCTGGTCGTCAAGCAGCAGTTCGGTCGAGATCACGTCCGGGGCATGGGCGGCGAGCTTGTCGGCGCCCTGCCAGCTGATCGCCAGCGCGGTCGTGTTGTCGGCGCGCGGGCCGCCGATGGCCGCCGCCATGGCGACCAGGTCGGGCACCGCCTGGACCACCGTTTGCGTGGCGAGTTTTTGAACGATTTCGGCGTCCGGCACCATCGACCAGAGTCCGTCGGAGCACAGCAGCAGCACGTCGCCTGCTTCCAGGCTCGCCTGGCGCGACAGCTCGATGCGCGGCGGGCTCGAGGCCCCGAGGCAGTTGTAGAGCTTGTTGCGGTCGGGATGGGTCATGCGTTCAAGCGGACTGGCCAGGCCCTTCGCGATCAGGTATTCGAGGTGCGAGTGGTCGCGCGTCTGCGCCAGCACCTGGCTGCCGCGCACCCAGTACAGGCGCGAGTCGCCGCAATGGGCCCACACCGCACAGTTGTGCTGCACGAGGCAGGCAACCACCGTCGTGCGCGGGCTCTCGGGCAGCTTGTGGCGCGCGGTGTAGGCCAGGATGTCGCGGTGCGCCTGCACCAGCGCCTCTTCGAGAAAGCGTTCCGGTTTCCTGATGTAGGGACGGGCCGCCATCTGGAACATCATCGACAGGGTCTGCATGGCGATGGTGGCCGCGATTTCGCCATGCTGGTGGCCGCCCATGCCGTCGGCCAGCACCAGCAGCAGCGCGTCGCGCGTGAAGCAGTAGCCCATGCGGTCCTGGTTGACCCGGCGCCCGCCGATG
>JAQGLR010000354.1 GCA_028292765.1 Massilia sp.
CGTCTCGAAAGTGCTGGTCGCCGACGCGCCCTACCTCGCCGACGGCCTGGCCGAGAACGTGGCCGAGCAGATCCTGGCTGTCGCGGGCAACTACTCGCACATCCTGGCGCCGGCCACCGCCTTCGGCAAGAACATCCTGCCGCGCGTCGCCGCCCGCCTGGACGTGGCCCAGATCTCGGAAATCACCAGGATCGATTCGCCCGATACCTTCGAGCGCCCGATCTACGCCGGCAACGCCATCGCCACCGTGCAGTCGAGCGACAGCATCAAGGTCATCACCGTGCGCGGCACCGGCTTCGATGCCGCGCCTGCCAGCGGCGGTTCGGCTGCCGTCGAGCAGATCGCCGTCGCTGCCGACTTCGGCAAGTCGGCTTTCGTCGGCCGCGAGCTGGCCGTCTCGAGCCGTCCGGAACTGACCGCCGCCAAGATCATCGTCTCCGGTGGCCGCGGCATGGGCTCGGGCGACAACTTCAAGCTGCTCGAACCGCTGGCCGACAAGCTCGGTGCCGCCATGGGCGCCTCGCGCGCGGCAGTCGACGCCGGCTACGTGCCGAACGACTGGCAGGTCGGCCAGACCGGCAAGATCGTCGCGCCAAGCCTGTACATCGCCGTCGGTATCTCGGGTGCGATCCAGCACCTGGCCGGCATGAAGGACTCGAAGACCATCGTCGCCATCAACAAGGATCCGGAAGCGCCGATTTTCTCGGTGGCGGATTATGGTTTGGTGGGGGATTTATTTGAGATTGTGCCGGAGCTGACCTCGCAGCTCGGTCAGTAAAGCAGAAAAGGGGCGCCGCGGCGCCCCTGCTTTTTGCCCGAAAGCTAGCGGTCGAACACTTCCTCGGGCGTCCGCACGCTCGTCCCCAGGATCGGCCCGACCAGCTCGTGCCCCCAGGTCGACAGCTTCTCCGGATTCAGCTCGAAACCGTCGTCATGCCAGGGTTCCAGCTCGACGATGCATTCGATCGCGAAACCGGACGGCGTGAAGTGATAGAAGGACATGTGAGGGTCTTGCGTATGCTGGCCCAGTGTCATCATCATCTGCAGCCCCTGCTTACGCACCAGGTCGTAGGTTTCGCCGACATCGCGCACCGAGTTGACAGTGATGCCCACGTGTTGCACGCCGGCCTTGCCCGGGCCGAAACCGTAGGCGATGTCGTGGCTGGTGTGGGTGTTCAGCTTCGCGCGGAAGAATCCGGTCTTGCCCTTGCCGGCGCCGGCGCCGTAGTAGCGCATGCCCATGATATTCGTCAGAAAATGCTCGAGCTCGGGCGTGTACTCGGGCGTGATCAGGACCACGTGGCCTACACCACGCTCGCCGCAGGTAAAGCCGCCGTGGGGACGGCCCGGCTGGAAGGAGCGGGGCATCCATTTCTGGGCGTAGAACAGCTCGTGCTGGTAGCCCACCGGGTCGCGAAAACGCACCAGTTCCTTGACGCCCCGGCGCTCGCGCAGGGCGTCATCGGCGAAAGTGACTTCGACGCCGTGTTCGCGGAAGCGCTCGACCGCCGCGTGGAATTCCAGCTTGCCCTTCGCTTCCCAGCCGATGTAGGCGAGCCGGTCGATCTTCCCGGGATGGAAGGCGAGCCGGTGGCGCCGGTCGTCCATTTTGAAGTACAACGAATCCGAATCGCCTTCTGGGGCGGCGCCGACCTGGAATCCCATCACTTGCGGGCCGTATTCGCGCCACGCATCCAGGTTCGCGGTCTCGAAGCCGAGGTAACCAATGCCGATAATGTCCACTTGTTACTCCTGTGTGAGAGTGTCTTAAATAGCGAGCAGGCCGCCGTCGACCACCAGGTCGGAACCGGTCATGAAGCGCGCCTCGTCGGATGCGACATACAGCGCAAGCGAGACGACTTCTTCCGGCTCGCCCGGGCGGTCCTGCAGCACGCCGTCGAGGATGATCCGGCGCGTGACCGGATTGTCGACAAAGGCTGCGGTGCCCGGCGTCCTGACGAACCCAGGGCTGATGCTGACCGCGCGGATGCCGAGCGGCGCGCCCTCGACCGCCACCTGCCGGGTGAACGAGACGACCGCACCCTTGGCTGCGCTGTGCGCGCTGATACCGGCTGCTTTTGATCCGCCCCACGCAGCGGTCGACGCGATATTGATGACCACGCCGCCGCGTACCGATAGATGGCGCCAGGCGTATTTGGTCGTGAAGAAGATGAGATCGAGTTCGTTACGGATCGTGAAATGCCAGTCTTCGATCGACATCTCGCCCACGCCGCCGAACTTCGCGGCCGAGGCGTTGTTGTACAGGATGTCGATGCGGCCAAGTTCCTCCGCCGCCGATTCGACCCAGAGACGGGCCTGTTCATGGTCGCCAAGGTCGACGGGAGCCGAACCATGCAGGGTGAAGCCCTCGGCCGCCATCAGGCGCGCCGTCTCCTCGTGGCCCGCGCGATCGACGTCGCAGCCGACGACGAGCGCGCCCTCGCGTGCGAAGTACAGGGCTGCAACACGTCCCTGACCGCCACCGGTGCCCGTGATCAGGGCCACTTTTCCAGCTAATCTATTCATGGGTTATCCCCGCAGGTAGGGATCCGGCCGTGCGCGGGTTCGCCTGGCGCCGCCAGGAGGCGGCTGCACGTCGACCGCACGCCTGGCGCGGACCGCCAGGGTTGGAAGCTCAGGCTGGCGCCTGGAGTGCGATGGCCTCGGCCGGGCAGGAGGCGGCGCCTTCGCGCGCCGTTTCCAGCAGGTCGTCCGGTACCAGGTCGCTGTCGACGTAGACGATGCCGCCGGCGTCGAGCTTGTAGACTTCGGGGCAGATGGCGGCGCAGAGGCCATAACCGCAGCACTTGCTGCGTTCGATGATGACACGGTGAAGCAGTTGATCGCTCATGATTCGTCTCTTTAATTATGTGACCGCGAAGGTCTGTGAGACGATTATGCACACAAATCGAAAATCTGTCACGTTTTGCGAGCGCCGTTTTTCAGAACAGGATATTTCCGATTTTTCCGGCCACTTTGCGCAAGGCCGCGCCGAGCTTGTCGATTTCTTCGCTGCTGTGTTGGCCGCGGAAAGTGACAGCCGAGACGGAATAGGCGATGGCGCCGCTGCGGTCGACGACGGGCGCCGCGACTGCCAGGATGCCGGGCGAAAAATAACCGTCATCGACCGCCCAGCCCTTGATGCGGGCATCGGCCACTTGCTGGCGATATTCCTCGAAGCTCAAAGGGCGGGGCCAGCGCACCTTGTCGAAAGCGGTGCGCAGGCGCGTTTCGTCGAGTTCCAAATGGGCGGCAAAGAGCCGTCCGCTCGCGCCCATCAGCACCGGCAAGCGTTGTCCGATCGCCATGTCGATGCGCAGGTCGCCCGGACTGGTTTCCGAGCTGACCAGCACGATGCGCTCATTGCCCATGCGCCGCCACAGGGTCACCGTCACGTGGTGCACCGCTGCGAACTCCTGCATGAGGGGGCGCACCACCTCGAGCCGCTGGCCCTGCGTCACCAGGTGCTCGACCAGCTTGGCCAAACCCAGGCCGGTGGTATAGGTTTTCGAGAGCGGGTCGAAGTCGAGCATTTCCTCGGCCACCAGCGTGCGCAGGGTGTTGAAGCAGGTGCTCGGATTGAGCGCGAGCTCGCGCGCGATGTCGGCCGCCCGCTCGGGCGAGCCGGAGGTGGTCAGGAAGCGCAGGATGCGCACCGCGTTGACAACCGGCTTGACGATCACGCCGGTCGGCAGCTCGGCCCGCACCTGGCTGCTTGTATTGGTGGCCATGTGGCGCTCCAGTGGACGACCAGAGCGACGGCGCGCAGTCGAGTCGGTTATTAAAATTTAATTCTAATATCAGAATCGGTGGAGGGCAAGTGCTTTGCTCACTCGCGCACCAGCAGCAGGCTCCCACCGAGCGGACCGCCACCCGAAGCCACGACCGATACCTGGTGCGGCGCCACCTGGCGCGCGCCGGCGCGTCCCCACAGTTGGCTGCAGGCCTCGTGGACGTAACCCAGGCCGTGCGTGCGACCGCCCGAAAGCTGGCCGCCATTCGTATTGATCGGCAGTTCCCCCGCAAGCGAAATGCGCCGGCCCCCTTCGATGAACGGACCGCTCTCGCCGCGCGGGCACAGGCCCAGCCCTTCCAGCCACATCATCGTCAGGATCGAGAAGCCGTCGTACAGTTGCGCACTGCCGACCTCCGAGGGTTTGATGTCGGTGCGCGACCACATCATGTCGCCGCAGTCGCGTGTCGCCATGGCGGTGAGGTCGAGCTGGTCCCACGACCAGGGCTGGTGCAGCGCCGCGCCGATGGCGTCGATGCGTACCGGCGGATTCGGGCCATCCTTCGCCGCATCGGCACGCGACAGGATGATGGCGGTCGAGGCGTCGCAGTGGACGTCGCAGTCGAGCATGCGCAGCGGCGTCGAAATCATGCGCGAGGCCATGTAGTCGTCCATGGTCAAGGGCGTGCGGTAGATCGCCTTCGGATTGAGCGCCGCATTCGCGCGGCAGGTGAGGGCGATCTGCGCCAGCTGCTCGGGCGTCGTGCCGTATTCGTGGAAGTGGCGCTGGGCGTACATCGCCATCAGGTTTACGCCGGACAGCACGTTGAATGGCGTGTACCACTGCCAGGCGGCGCTCGTGTCGCGCCCGACCGTCTTGTTGGTCAGCGCGCTGGCGCCCTTGTCGGTCTGGCGTCGCGTCGCCTCGGTAATCGTGCGGAACACCAGCACATGGCGGCACAGGCCGGCGGCAATCGCCATCGCGCCGTTGATCACCCCCGCCAGCGGGCCCGGGCCCTCGTAGCCGCCGCCATACCAGTTGACCTTCAGGCCGAGGGTGCCGATCAGCGCGTTCGGGCCGACCGGCGAGAAGGCATCGCCATTGTTATTGTCGCCGGGCCAGCAGGATACGCCGTCAATGTCGTCGCGCGTCAAGCCGGCGTCGGCGATAGCTTCGAGACAAGCGTCGAGCGTCAGGCGCATGGCTGATTTGTTCGACGGGCGGCCCACTTCCGACTGGCCTATCCCGCTGATGGCCACGTCTTTCTCATAGCGTCGGTCGAACATCATGCGGCCCTTTCAAAGAGGGGGAGCCAGACGTCCTCGTGCTGCTCGAAGCGCACCTGGACCGGCAGGCCGATGAACACCTCATCAGGAGGCATGCCGACGATATTCGTGACGAAGCGCAGGCCGGCCTGCTCGACCAGCTCGACGATCGCCACCACGTACGGTTCCTTCAGGTCGGCGCGCCAGGGCTGGTAGTTGACCGTGCAGGTAAGCACCTTGCCGGCGCCGGAAACTGTTTTTGGAGCAACGTCCTCGCCAAGGCAGCGGGGACAGACCGGCGCGGGTGGATGGAAGAACTGAACGCAGGCGCCGCAGTGGTGCATGCGCAACTCGCCTTTGGCGCCGCCCTGCCAGAAGGCGCTGTTGTCCAGGGTCAGGGCAGGAAGTTTTCTTGTCATTCTGGGCCTTTGAAAGTGCGTTGCGCGGGCTGTTGATGCGAAGATTCTACAACTATGTAGACAGAAATCGAAAATATGTTTAGAGTTTTCTCAGGTTGTACGGTTTGAACCGCTTCACACAAGAAAGCCAGCCATGACTGCAAGACTCGATTCACGCATCATCGTCGTAACCGGCGGCTTCGGCGTCCTCGGCCGCGCAGTGGCCGAACGCTTGACAGCCGACGGCGCGCGCGTCGTGCTGCTCGACCGTGCCGCGGCACCATCTTCCGGACTGCCGCAGGTTGCGCTGGCGCTCGGCGACGTCGAGATCGGCGACGAAGCCGCCTGCAAGGCGGCCTATGCCCAGGTACGCGAACTGCTCGGCGGTGTCGACGGCGTCGTCAACGTGGCCGGCGGCTTCACCTGGGAGACGCTGGAAGGCGGCGCGCTGGCCTCGTGGGACCGCATGTACGAAACCAATGTCCGTACCGCCGTGGCCAGTTGCCGCGCGGCGCTGCCGCACCTGCTGACGCGCGGGCGCGGGCGCATCGTCAACGTCGGCGCAGCCGCCGCGCAAAAGGCGGGCACGGGCATGGGCGCCTATGCTGCATCGAAAGCGGGAGTGGCGCGTCTGACCGAGGCCCTCGCCGAGGAACTGAAGGACCGTGCAATCACGGTCAACGCGGTCCTGCCGAGCATCATCGACACGCCAGCGAACCGATCCGACATGCCGGACGCCGACCCCAGCCGCTGGGTCGCACCGGGCCAGCTGGCCGCCGTGATCGCCTTTTTGCTGTCCGATGACGCTGCGGCACTGACCGGCGCCTGCATTCCGGTGAACGGCCGGGTGTAGCCGGCAGCGCGCCCCCAGCATCGGGCAACCGATCCATCCAGAAGAGAGTGCGGCCTCCACCGAGTGGTACGCACCCCATAGCGGAGACACAAAAAATGAGACTCGTTACCTACCGTGACGAACGCGGCGCGATGCGCCCGGGCGTCCTGATTGACGCCGACAGCGCCATCGTCGACTTGGCAAGCGCCGCCCAGGGCGCCGGCCTCGGCGGCTGGCCCGCTTTCACCAGCATCCTCTCGCTGGTCGAGGCCGGCGATGAAGCGCTCGACGAGGCACGCCGGCTTGTGGCGCGCGCCATGTCAAGCTCGGTCATCGAACGCGCCACCGTGAAATTGTGCGCGCCGATCCAGCCGCCGCCGCAAATGCGCGACTGCTCGTGCTTCGAGCTGCACCTCAAGCAGAGCTTTGCCGCCGCCCGCCGCGCGCGCGTGGCGCACCTGCCGAATCCCGAGGAAGCTCTGGCGCAGATGAGTACCCGCGTCGACGAGCGAGTAATTGCCACCTTCAACAGCCAGCCGATCTATTACAAGTGCAATCGCTTCGCCGTGATCGGTCCGGACGAGGACGTGGTCTGGCCGTCGTACAGCCGTGCGATGGACTTCGAGCTTGAATTCGCCTGCTACATCGGGCGCAAGGCGAAAGACGTCCCGCGCGACAAGGCACGCGAGCATATCGTCGGCTACACCATCTTCAACGACATGAGCGCGCGCGACACCCAGGCTGTGGAGATGGCCGGCATGCTCGGCCCCGCCAAGAGCAAGGACTTCGACACCGGCAACGTGATGGGGCCCTGCCTGGTGACCGCCGACGAACTGCCCGACCCCTACGACCTGGCCATGATCGCCCGGGTCAACGGTGAGGAGTGGGGCAGGGGCAGCACGCGCGACATGCGCTGGCAGTTCGAGGACCTGATCGCGCATATCTCGCGCTCCGAGACGCTGTACCCGGGCGAAGTGCTAGGTTCCGGCACCGTCGGCAATGGCTGCGGGCTGGAGCAGTCCCGCTACCTGAAGCCGGACGACGTGATCGAGCTGGAAGTCGAGGGCATCGGTATCCTGCGCACCCGGATCACAAAATTGTGAGTACTAACCACTGAAGCATTCACCGGCGTCACCTGCCAGCAGAGCCAGGGGCACTGCTTTCATCGACCTTTGAGGAGACAAGCATGGTCGGAACTAAAAACAGCGCGGCGATCGACTTCGCCGAATTCAGGCAAGCCTGGCGCGTCCTGTTGCTGGCGATCGCCGGCGTCATGATCAGCATTAACGCGGCGCTGCTGTACGGCTTCGGGGTGCTCGTGATCCCGCTGCAGAGCCAGTTCGGGTGGGACCGGCCCGCCTTGCAGGCCGCAATCAGCTTCCTGTTCGGCGGTGCCGTGATCGGTCTGCAACTGGTAGGCTGGCTCAACCTGCGCTATGGGATCAAGCGCGTGACGGTGGTGTCGCTGCTGACGATGGCGCTGGGCTACCTCGCCACGACCCAGATCGGCGGCTCGGTCTGGACGCTGTATGCAGCCTTCTTCTTGCTGCCGATCGTCGGCATGGGCGCGCTTGCTGTCACTTGGACCCAGCTGCTCGCGCTCTGGTTCGTGCGCAACCGCGGCCTGGCGCTGGCGCTCGGTCTGTCCGGGACCGGGATCACCGCCGCGGTCACGCCGCCTCTGTTCGCCTGGGGCGTGGCACAGTGGGGCTGGCAGGCGCCGTTCGTCATTCTTGCGCTGGTTAACGTCGTGATCGGCATCCCGCTGACCCTGGCGTGGTTCCGCCTGCCCGAGGTGCGTGCGACCGCGAAAATGGCGGGCGGCGAACCGGTGGCGCTAATGGGAATGGACTTCCGGACGGCCCTGGCATCGCCGAAGTACTGGGTCTGCAATATCGCCCTGTGCCTGGTCGTCTCGGCCGTCATGGGCGTCGTCACCAGTACGGTGCCGATGCTGCGCGACCGCGGACTCGACCTCGCCGGCGCTACAGCGGTATTCGCCTGGTTCGGCATCGCGCTGGTGGTCGGACGCCTGGTGGTCGGTTATCTCCTTGACCGCCTGTGGCCGCCCGTCGTGGCTGCGATCAGCCTGGCGTTGCCTGCCGCTGGCTTGTTCATTTTCCTGTCGGGTAGTACCGACGTCGCGCTGCTCTCATGCGCGGCGGCGCTGGCGGGACTGGGTGCGGGCGCGGAATTCGACATTGCCGCCTTCCTCATGGCGCGCTACTTTGGGCTGAAGGATTACGGCCGCATCTTCGGCCTCCACCAGGGCCTGATTACGGTCGCGTCGGCGGCGGCGCCGTTGATGTTCGGGGCCATGTTCAGTGCGACTGGCAGCTACACCACGATGCTGACCTATTGCGCGGCCAGTACGCTGATCGGATCGGCCATGCTGCTCACGCTCGGGCGCAGCCCGCAGGCCTCGGTCCAGCCGCAAGCGGTCAGCGCCTGACCTTCACCTCACACCGGGGAACAATATCATGTCGCTCAATAGTGTCGTCATCGCTGGGGCCGGCCACGCCGGGGTGCAGGTTGCCGTGTCGCTGCGCCAGGAAGGGTTCGCCGGGCGTATCGCGCTTGTTAACGATGAACCCTGGCTGCCGTACCAGCGTCCGCCACTCTCGAAGGCGTTCCTGCTCGGGAAAATCGACGCCACCGCCATGCAGTTCCGCAGCGATGCGTATTACGCGGAGCAGCGTATCGGACTCGTGGCCGACCGCGGGGCGGCCATCGACCGCCAGAACCGGCGCCTGCTGCTGGCCTCTGGCGAGGCGCTCGACTACGACCACCTGGTGCTGGCTACTGGCGCGCACAACCGCCCGCTGAACGTGCCAGGCGCGGAGCTGGCGGGCGTGTTTGGCGTCAAGACCCGCCGTGATGCCGAAACGATCGCGCCTCTCCTGAAAACGGCGAAACGCGTGGTCGTGATCGGCGCCGGATTCATCGGGCTCGAATTTGCCGCGGTGGCGGCGGCCGATGGCGCGGCGGTCGAGGTGCTGGAACTAGGCGAGCGGCCAATGGCGCGGGCAGTGTCGCTGCATATGTCCGCGCTGTTTCGCACGGCGCACGAGTCCTGGGGAGTGCACTTCAATTTCCGCAGCGGCGTGTCCGAGATCGAGGGCGACAATGGCAGGGCAGTTGCGGTGATTACCTCGGATGGGCGCCGGTTGCCGGCGGACCTGGTCGTCTACGGTATCGGCGTGATCCCGAACGTGTCGCTGGCACTCGAAGCGGGGCTAGACATCGATAACGGCATTCGTGTCAATTCCAGCCTGCTTAGCTCCGATCCGAACATTTCGGCGCTGGGCGACGTCGCCGCGTTCCCCTGCGTGCAGAACGGCGAGCAGCTAACTCGCCTCGAGTCGGTGCAGAACGCCGTCGACCAGGGCAAGCTGATCGCTGCGCGCCTGATGGGCAAACCTGCGCCCTATAGCGCGCTGCCCTGGTTCTGGACCGACCAGGGAACGCTGAAGCTGCAGATCGCTGGACTTGCACGGTGTGCGGACAACCACGTGACGCTGGGTGACCCTGCAGCGCGCCAGGTATCGGTGCTGTGCTTCCGCGGGGAGCAATTGCTGGCAGTCGAATCGTGCGGACGGGTGGGCGACCACATGGCGGCGCGCAAGATCCTTTCGCGTCCGCCGGCCCTGACGCCGTCCATCGCAACGGCGCCAGGCTTCGACCTGAAGGAATGGGAAGCGGCCAACCGCTGAGCGGCTGGCCGCGGTTCATGTGTTTACTTCAGGGCGCAATTCAGCTGCTGAAGTCGGCCAGCCAGCTGCGGTCGTCAAGGGTCAGCGCCTCCGGACTCGCGGTGAAGTCCCAGGTCGAGCCGACAATGCGGATCGCCTGCGGCGCGCGCTGCGGCTGTTGCGCGTAGCAGCGGCCGGTCAGGTGCGCATGCGGCTCCTTGTCGATATCCTTCAGGCGGCCGAGGGAGATGAGGGCGCAGCGGCGCAGCACCAGCGCCGCTTCGGCGTCTTCAACCGGCAGGGTCGTGAGCGCCCAGCGCGCCATCCCCTGTCGCATGTCGACGCCGGCATAGGGAGCCGGTCCCAGTATCGCACTGCCTTCGACTTCCCAGTCCAGTAAGGGGACGCCGTCGCGCATCAGGCGCGCATGGGTGCGCCCATCCACATGGCGCGGGATCTCGATGTCGAAGCGGCGCGCCGTATCGCCCCGGCTGGCTGCGGCAATCGCCAGGCCTGCCAGGTCGAACATGTGGGTGCACTGCTGGGTGGAATCGGTATGCAGGGTCACCGAATTGGCGACCCCGCCCAAGCGCATGCCGGCTAGCTTGTGCAGTTCCGGCGCCGCGCCGGGGCAGGCCGTAAAAGGGTGGCGCGGCGTTTCGCCGCGCACGGCCGTGACCACGCCGTCACGATAGTCGACCACGACCCGGAAGTGATGGAAATCGTCCTCGAGCGCTGCGCGAACCTGTCCATTCCCTGCGCCGTGTTGCCCGGCCAGCTCGATCCGCCTGCGGAAGCATTGCGTGTTGTGCGTGTTGTGCATCTTGTGTTTGCCGATAGGGGTTATTCGCATGAATGTGTACAATAACAGAAAAAATGTTCAACAGTGAAGGGGCAGGCATGGGACTTCTGCAGGGTAAGGTAGCGCTGATTACTGGCGCCGGAGGCGGTATCGGGCGCGGCGTGGCGCGCCGCTTCGCGCGCGAGGGCGCGGCGGTGGTGATTGCCGAAATCGACCGGGAGAGCGGGGCACAGGTTGCGCGCGAACTCGAGGAGCTCGGCGGGCGTGCCCTGTTCGTGCACACGGATGTGCTACGCAAGGAGTCGGTCGAAGCGGCCGTCGGGGCAGCGGTGGCGCACTTCGGCGGCCTCGACATCCTCGTCAACAATGCCTTCGTGCCGACCCCGAATGTGCTGTTGGAAGAAAAGACCGACGAGATGCTGGAGCAGACGCTGACCTCCACGATCAAGGCCAGCTGGTGGGCCATGCGCGCCGCGCTGCCCCACATGCGCGCACGCGGCGGCGGCAAGATCGTCAACTTCTACTCGATCGACGTCGACATCGGCGCCTGGCTGCATGCCGACTACAACACGGCCAAGGCCGGCATCGTCGGCCTGACGCGCAGCGCGGCGGCGGAGTGGGGGCGCTTCAACATCACCGTCAACGCCATCGCGCCGACCGCGATGGGTGCGACCTTCCACAAACTGGCGTCCGAAAACCCGGGCTTTGCGGAGCGGGCGGCGGCCATGCGCCCGCTTGGCCGCTGCGGAGATCCGGAGGAGGATATCGGCCCCGTCGTGGTGTTTCTCGCCAGCGACATGTCGCGCTACGTTACCGGCGAATCCTTCCACGTGGACGGCGGCCTGCACCTGCCCGGCTACAACTCCCGGCCTGCGGACGTGCCGGTCAGGGACTACTGACAACGTGGAATTCGAGAACGGCTTCAATCCGATGCATCCTGCACTTCGCGACAGCGCAAACAGCGACACTCCGGTCAGGCCCAGGGGACGTGCGGAAAGTACCGTGGCCGCCATCCTGCGCGCGACCGAGCAGATTGTCCTGCGCGAAGGATCGGAGCGCATATCGGTGCTCGACGTGTGCCAGCTGGCGCAGGTGTCGCGCGGTACCTTCTACCGCTATTTCAGTTCGCAGGACGAGCTGCTCGACGCGTTCGCGCGGCACAAGCGCGCCTCGTTCCAGCAAGCGATGGCGGACGCGGTCGCGCCCTATACAGAGCCGACCGCGCGCTTTCATGCGCTGGTGCGCTACCTCGACAACTACGCGGCGCACGGCCAGGCCCGGCTGCTGCTGGGCGCCGCCCCGGAATACACGCTGCGCCTGTTCGGGCGGCTGTTCAATGAGTCCCTGGTACGCATTGAGGAGCTGATGCGCACCGTGTTCGACGCATGGGATGCCCGGCTGGGTATTCGCATCGACCGTGAACTGGTCTGCGAACTGATGATCCGCTGTGTGCTGAGCGAACTGGTGGTGCCGCATAAACGCCCGCAGGACGGAGTGCAGCGCATCGTGACCTTTCTGTATTCGATCGTCGAATGCGAGTCCAATTCGATCGTGCAAAATTCTGTGCAAAAATCGGCAAAAAAATAAAGTTAAACAGATTTGCCAAATCTGTCTATCTTTGGCATGATGGGTCTTGATGTAAAAGCACCGACCGAGTGCCGCCGGAGTGAGACATGAAGCTTGTGGGCAGGCCGTCGCGGCCTCCCGACGTGTCCGGCCGATCGCGTCCACCGTCGGCAAAACCAATCGTCACAGGGAGACACCCCATGCTTATCGACCTTCACGCCCACGCGCCGCATCCCGATTACTACGACCAGCACCCGCACTGGGGGCCTTTCTTTGAAAAGCGTCCGGACGGCGATATCAAGCTGCGCGTCGGACACTGGATCCTGTCCCTCGGCTCCCCGGAGCGCAAGGCTGCGCTGAAGAAGGCCAAGGCCGAAGGCAAGGAGCTCGATATCAACCAGTACCTCGAGCGCTGGGCCAATCCGAAGACCCGCCTGGCCGGCATGGATGCCGCCGGGCAGAGCGCGCAAGTGGTGTCGGTGCCGTCGCACTGCTACATGTACTGGGCCGAGCCGGAGTTCGGCGTGCCGTTCGCGCAAAAGGTCAACGACGTGATGGCGGAATACTGCGCCGCCGCGCCGAACCGGCTGATGGCATGGGCGCATGCGCCGCTGAACGTGCCGCTTGAAGCTGCCAAGGAAATCCGCCGCGCCTGCACCACGCTCGGCGCAAAGGGCCTGGTGGCCGGCGGCGCGAATTTTGGCGGCCTCGAGTTCGACTCGCCCGAGATGGACCCGGTATGGGAAGCGCTGTGTGACGTCGACCTGCCGATGTTCGTGCACGGATATAACCAGTCGGTGACCTGGGGCGAGCACGCCAATACCGATCGCTACGAGACCACCGCCATCGTCGGCATGAACTACGACGAGACGAAGTGTTTCTGGAACATGATCAACGGCGGCGTGCTGGACCGCTTCCCGAACCTCAAGGTCTACATCACGCACGGCGGCGGCTTCGTCCCGTACCAGCTCGGCCGTCTGGCGCAGACCAATCCAAACCTGGATGTGTCGCACAACAAGAAGCCGGTGCTCGAGTACATGAAGAACTTCACCTTCGATGTCGAGCTGCACGAACTGCCGATGCGCCAGGCGATGATTGAAGTCATCGGCGCCGACCGCGTTGTCTATGGCTCGAATTTTGGCGGCAGCGACGCGGTGCGCCACGACCTGACCGATGGCCTGCGCTTGTCCGACGAGGACCTCCAGAAGATCCGCTGGAAGAATGCCTGTGAGCTGCTGCGCATCGACCCTGCGACGCTGGTGGACGTGCCGAAGCCGGCGGCGCTTGCAGCATGAAGATCGCGCGCTGCACCGATGGCGGGGCCCCGTTCTGGGCACTGGTCGACAGCGAGGCCGGGACGCTGCGGGAAATCGCCGCCGCCTTTGCCGACTGGGGCCCTGCGCTGACGCGCGCGATCGCGGCCGGCCGCGCCAGCGAAGGGCGGGCCTCCTTGCCCCTGCTTGGTCCGGCGCGCCAGTTGGCGGAAGTGCGCCTGCTGGCGCCGGTCGAACCGGTCAACCGCGTCGTCGTCGCGGGCGCCAATTATGCCAAGCACCTGGCCGGCGACTTCGGACTGAAGTCACCATCCCAGCCGATCGCCTTCCTGAAGGCCTACGGCGCGCTGATCGGCGCGAACGACCCGATCCGCTATCCACCGCTCACCAATGAACTCGACCACGAAGTCGAACTCGTAGTCGTGCTCGGCGACGCGCCGGTCGACTTGGAAAATCCGCTCGCGGCGGTTCTCGGCTACACGGTCGGCAACGACGTGTCAGCGCGCGACCTGCAGCGCAGCGGCCCGGCCGGCATCGGCATGGACCTGTTCGCGGCCAAGAGCCAGGATCGCAGCACTGGGGTCGGACCCTGGATCGTCACCTGCGACGAATTCCCGGCGGGCAGCCCGCAGCTGCGCCTGGCGCTGAAGGTGAATGGACAAACCCGCCAGGACAGCACGACCGCGGAAATGACCTGGGACGTGGCCCAGCTGGTGCGCTTCGTCGAGCAGCGCTCGAGCTTTGCCGCCGGCGACATCATGTTCACCGGCTCGCCAGCGGGCGTCGGCCAGGGCACCGGCCTGTACCTGAACCCGGGCGACGTGGTCGAAGCGAGTGTCGAAGGAATCGGCACCATCAGCAACGTAGTCGGGCCGAAGCCCGGCGCTTGAGGAGACAATAACAATGAGCGACAAGAATGAAGTAGCGGGTGTGGTGGTGGTGGTCGGCGCCGGCCTCATGGGCACCGGCATCGCGCACGCGTTTGCCAGCAGCGGTTTTACAACGCGCCTGGTCGACAGCAACGGCCAGGCGCTGGACAAGGCGCTGCAGGGCATTCACGCCATCCTCGACGGCGGCGTCAAGCTGGGCAAGCTGGCGCCGGAAGCGGCAGAGGCGGCGAAGGCGCGTCTGAGCGTGCATACCGCGCTGGCCGATGGCGCCGCCGGCGCCAGCCTGCTGGTCGAGACGGTGTCGGAAAACCTGGTGCTGAAAAAGGCGATCTTGGGCGAGGCCGCGCCGCTGCTGGCCGATGGCGCACTGGTGGCCACCAACACCTCGGCCCTGTCGGTGACCGAAATAGCAGCCTCGGTGCCGCGGCCCGAGCGTGTCATCGGCATGCACTTCTTCAATCCGGTGCACAAGATGAAGCTGGTCGAGCTGGTCCTCGGCCTCGCCACCGACGAGGCCACCGTCGCCCGTAGCCGCGCCTGGGTCGACGCCATCGGCAAGACCGCGATCCTCGTCAACGAGTCGCCGGGCCTGACCACCAGCCGCATGTCGGCCATGCTCGGCAACGAGGCGATGTGGATGCTGCAGGAAGGCACCGCCAGCGCCGAGGACATCGACACGGCACTGCGCATGGGCTTCAACCACCCGATGGGCCCGCTCGAACTGGGCGACCTGACCGGCTGGGACACGCGCCTGTCGGTGCTGCGCTACCTGCATTCGACGCTCGGCGAGAAGTTCCGCCCTTGCCCCCTGATCATCAAGATGGTCGCCGCCGGCCGCCACGGCCGCAAGACCGGCCACGGCGTCTACCAGTACGACGCGGCCGGCCAGCGCGTGCCGGGTTCGGGCCTGAAGGCGAGCAATCTATGAAAGACATCTATATCGTCGAGGCGGTCCGCACGCCGGTCGGCAAGTACAAGGGCGGCCTGGCAGGCGTGCGCGCCGACCACCTGGGTGCGCACCTGCTCAATGAAATCGTGCGCCGCGCCGGCATCGAGGCCGCCGAGGTGGACGACGTCATCTTCGGCTGCGTGACCCAGGTCGGCGAGCAGTCGGCCAACATCGCCCGCACAGCCTTGCTCGGTGCCGGCTGGCCGGCGGCGATTCCCGGCCTGGCAATCGACCGCAAGTGCGGTTCGGGCGAAGTGGCTGTGCACCTTGCGGCCGGCATGATCGCGTCCGGTGCGGCACATGTCGTCGTGGCCGGCGGCGCCGAGAACATGAGCCGCGTGCGCATGGGCGGCAACCGCGAGGTCTATGGCGAAGCCTTCGGCTGGATGGCCTCCGAGAACTGGGAACTGACCAGCCAGGGCGAAGCCGCCGAGCGCGTGGCCGACAAGTTTGACCTGAGCCGGGCGCAGCTCGATGCCTACGCGGTCGAGAGCCACCGCCGCGCGGCGGCGGCAGCGCAGGCCGGCTGGTTCCAGCGCGAGATCGCAGCGGTACCGGTCGCCGCGCTGCAGGAGCGCGGCTACGGGGAGCCCGCGCCCGAAGTACTGGCTGCGGACGAAACCATCCGTCCGGGCACCAACGTCGAAAAACTCGCAACGCTGAAGACCAGCTTCCGCGAAAACGGCAAGCTCAGCGCCGGGAATTCGTCGCAGATTTCCGATGGCGCCGCCTTGCTGCTGCTGATGTCGGGCGAGGCCGTCGATCGCTTGCAGCTCGAGCCGCGCGCACGGATTCGCGCCTTCACCACGGTCGGCTCCGACCCGACCCTGATGCTCACCGGCCCTGTGGCCGCCACGCGCAAGGTGCTCGCCATGAGCGGGCTGAGCGTGGAAGACATCGACCTGTTCGAGGTGAACGAGGCCTTTGCCTCGGTCCCGCTGATGTGGGCCAAGGAGCTGGGTGTTTCGCAGGAGCGCCTGAACGTGAATGGCGGCGCGATCGCCCTCGGCCATCCGCTCGGGGCGAGCGGCGCACGCATCATGACCTCGCTGCTGCACGAATTGGAACGGCGCGGTGCGCGCTACGGGCTGCAGGCCATCTGCTGCGCCGGCGGCATGGGCACGGCGACCATCATCGAACGCATCTGAGTACTCAGCCAGGGCAGGGCGGCAGGACCGGCACAGAACCGGCCGCCGCAAGAAACAGCGGTACCCCGCAGTACCCATAACAGGAGACAGCAATGCACATCGACCTTCGCAGCAAGCGGGTCATCGTTACCGGCGCCTCGCGCGGCATTGGCCTCGCCATCGCCCGTGCCTTCGCGGCCGAAGGGGCGCGTGTCGCGATCTGCGCACGCGGCGCCGACGCGTTGCAGGGCGCCGCACACGAACTGGCAAGCGGCGCGCAGGCGGTCATCGCGCGCGAAGTGGACGTGACCGACACGGCCGGCGTCCAGGCCTTTGTCGCTGAAGTGGCCGATGCCTGGGGCGGCGTAGACGTCCTGGTGAACAACGCCGGGCAGGGGCGCGGGGGCAGCCTCGATACGCTCACCCCCGAGCAGATCCTCGAGCACGCGAATATCCTGCAGATGGGGCATTTCCGTTTCGTGCAGGCGGTAGTGCCGCACATGCGGCGCCAGCGCTGGGGGCGCATCGTCGAAATCAATGCACTTGCCGGCGCAATTCCCACGCCTGACGGCATTCCCTCGGTGATCAATCGCGCGGCCTGCCTCGCGCTGTCGAAGTCGCTCGGCATGTCGCTGGCAAAGGACAACATCCTCGTCAACTCGCTGAACATGGGCTGGATCGACACCGGCCAGTGGGACCGCCATTACCGTGAAGTCGGGCCGGGCGTCAGCCGCGAGGAATTCAACGAGATGGTGCTGAAGGTGGTGCCGCTCGGCCGCTTCGGCAAGCCGGAAGAGGTGGCCGGCATGGTGCTGTTCCTGGCGAGCGACTACGCCTCATTCATCAGCGCGGCCTCGATCGACATCGCTGGCGGGCTGCAGGGGCAGATCGCCTACTACCCGACACTGAAGCGCGATTTTACCGAGATGGTGCGTGCGCGTAATTCTGCCCACGACGCCCCGTAGGAGTGGTGCGGGCGCTACCTATTTACGCGCCGTTCATTCTACATAGAGAATATTCGTCAAACAGTAGAATTAGTGGATTTTTCGGGCTACAATCAAAACGCAGCAAAAGTCTCGTTTCCGTTGGGCCGAAGACAGTCGAGCAGCACGGTTCACTGGAAGGACAGGCAGGCAGTGCTGAACGATTTCTAAAAGCGGTCATAACCGATACAACAGGAGACAGTTCCATGAACCAAGGAAGCGGTGTTACATCGCCCGCCGGCCTCGCGCTGCGCGGTATCGCGGCAGCAGCGGCCCTCGTATGCGCCTTCCCGGCGCTGGCAGGCGAAATCGTGCTCGCCAACCCCGACATCAAGATGCGTCTTGATGCCACGGTTCGCTACACCGGCGGCGTGCGCATGGAAGAGCAGGACCAGCGACTGCTGCGCAACTACATCTACGACGAGGGCGACTCGAAGTTCGACAAGCACGACATGGTGACCAACCGTATCGATCTGCTGACCGAGTTCGACGTCAGCTGGCGCAGCAAGCTCGGCGCACGTGTCTCGGCTGCCGCCTGGTACGACAATGCCTACGACGACCACTCGGTGCGTTCGCCTGCCGGTTTCCTTACCGCCTACCGTAATGCCGAGTACAACAACGAGGTGCAGCGCTACGTGAACGGCCCGTCGGGGGAAATCCTCGACGCGTTCGTCTGGGCCAACGTCGACCTGGGCAAAGTGCCGATGAATATCAAGGTCGGCCGCCAGACCAATGTATGGGGCGAGGGCCTGCTGCTCGGCGCCCACGCCATCTCGTACGCGCAATCGCCCGTCGATGGCGTCAAGGCCGCGATCAATCCGGGTGTCGAGACCAAGGAAGTGTTCCTGCCGATCGGCCAGGTCTACCTGAGTGCGCAGGTCACCGACGCCCTGACACTGGTCGGCCAGTATTATTACGAGTGGAAGCCGACGCGTATTCCGCACGCCGGCACCTACCTGATGGGCGCGGACACCGCGCCTTCGTCGGACAACCTGGTGTTTCCGATTCCCGGCGTGGCCGCGCAGCTGATCGAGGCGAAGAAGCCGGGCGATCATGGCAACTGGGGTGTGGGCGCGCGCCTGAACGCCGAGTCGATCGAGTCGAACTTCGGCGCCTACTACCGCCGCTTTGACGATTATTCGCCGGAGCTGGGCGTGCAGCTTCTTAATTTCAGCGGTCCGCTGCCGACCCGGGCGCGCTTCCTGTATCCAGACAAAATCGATCAGTACAGCCTGAGCTTCAGCCGTGTGATCAAGTCCGTGTCGGTCGGCGCCGAGCTGTCCTTCCGGAAGAACGGCGCCCTGAACACCCCGTCCTCGGTCGTCACCCCGACTGGCGCCCGTGGCGACACCTGGCACGCGGTGGTGAACGGCATCTACATGCTGCCGGCGACGCCGCTCTGGTCCACCGGCACCTTGGTGACGGAAGTGGCCTACAACCGCCTCGACAAAGTCACCACCAACCCCGGCTCCTACCGTTCGGTCGGCGCGGCTAGCTGCGTCGACTCGCGCACCAGCGTCGCGCGCTCCGGCACGAAGGACGACGGCTGCTCGACGAAAGACGCATGGCTGATGGCATTACGCTTCACCCCGCAGTACCTCAATGCGCTACCGTCCTGGGACCTGGCGCTGCCGGTAAGCGCGACCTATGGACTGTCGGGCAATGCCCCGTCGTCCGGCGGCGGCACCGAGGGCGAGCTGCGCTGGTCCATCGGCGCGACCGCAACCTACGCATCGAAGTACGAATTCTCGCTCCTGTACGCCGACCGTACGCTGCCCGTCCGGGAGCTGAACGGCAGGATTACAGGCGGCGCGGCCCACAGCAATTCGTCGGTCGGCGTCATCGACCGCGGCTGGCTGTCCTTTACCTTCAAGACGGCATTCTAAAGCGCCGCAAACAGGAGACAAGACATGAATACCAATCGCATTCTCGTGGCACTGCTCGCAGGCCTTGCAGCCGGCGCACAAGCCCAGGTCACCCCCGACGAAGCCAAGCAGCTCGGCTCCACGCTGACCCAGGTCGGCGCGACCAAGGCCGGCAACAAGGAAGGCACGATCCCTGCCTACACCGGCGGGCTGACCAAGGCGCCGCCCGGCTTCAAGGCCGGCAGCGGCGTCTGGGCCGACCCGTACAAGGACGAGGCGCCAACCCTGCGCATCGATGCCAAGAACTGGCAGCAGCATGCCGACAAACTGTCGGATGGCCAGAAAGAGCTGTTCAAGAAGCAGCCGGGCTTCTATATGGACGTCTACCCGAGCCACCGCACGGGGGCGATGCCGGAAGAGGTACTGGCCAAGACCGTGCGCAACGCCACCACCTGCAAGACCACCAAGGGTGGACTCGGCGTCGACCAGGCCTGCCGCGGCGGCATTCCATTCCCGATCGCGAAGTCCGGCAATGAAATGATGTGGAACCAGCAGCTGCGCTACAAGGCCGATACCACCACGCGCTCGTCGCGTTCGTGGGTGGTCGACTCGAGCGGCAAGGCGGTGATGACGTCTCAGCAGCAGACCTTCGAGGAGACGCCGTATTACCACGCGAACCTCGACGGACGCGACGACCAGATGTACTGGCGTACCTATTCGGTGACCAGCGCGCCGATTCGCAAGGCAGGCGAAGTGACCGGCCTGATGGACTTCCTCGACCCGACCCAGAAGCCGCGCCGCGCCTGGAGCTATGCGCCAGGCCAGCGCCGCATCAAGCTGGCGCCCGAGTTTTCCTACGATACGCCGGTGGCCAGCATGGGCGGCGTGACCCTGTTCGACGAGCTCTTCGTGTTCTCGGGCCAGATGGACCGGTTCGACTTCAAGCTGGTCGGCAAAAAGGAAATGTACGTCCCGTACAACGCCTACAAGCTGTATTTCGGCTGCGGCGTCGAGGAACAGTTCAAGGAAAAATACCCGAACCCGGCCTGCTGGCGCTGGGAGCTGCACCGCATGTGGGTGGTCGAGGCGACGCTCAAGCAGGGCTTCCGCCATGCCTACGCCAAGCGCACCTACTACATCGACGAAGACACCTACGGCGCGATGCTGTACGACGCGTATGACCGCAGCGGCCAGCTGTATCGCTCGATCTTCAATTCGATGGTCCAGCTGTACGACGTGGATGCGCCTTACACCGTCAAGAACGCGGTCTTCGACTTCAACAAGGGCATGTACGCGCTGGTCAACGACGGCCTGGTTGGCGGCTACGGCGTGGTCACCAAGCCGCGCTCGAACC
>JAQGLR010000390.1 GCA_028292765.1 Massilia sp.
GGCAACAGGGCCTGGCGCCCTTCCACGTGCTGCTGTGCGCCGTGCTGCGCTCGGTCCTGGCGATCGACAATTTCCGCTACCGCGTGTTCGAGGGCGAGGTGATCCGCATCGAGCGCCTGATGCCCTCGTTCACGGTCGTGAACCAGCACAACGATTTGAATTTCGCCCTGTTCGACTGGTCCGACGACCTGCGCGAATTCGTCGCGCGCGGCATTGCGGCGCGCGACGAGGCAAGCAGCATGACGGCGCTGAACAACAGCTACGCCGCCCTCTCGCCGCGCCAGGTGAAGGACCAGGTCTTCATCACCTGCATCCCCTGGCTCGACTTCACCTCGATCCAGCACCCGATGGCCTCGCTGGGTTCGCCCGACATCCCGTCGCTGGCCTGGGGCAAGTTCAAGGATGGCCCGGATGGTCGCCTGCTGCTGCCGTTCTCGGTGCAGGCGCACCACGGTTTTGTGGACGGTTACCACATCCACCAGCTCGCCCGGCAGATCGCGGCCGAGCTGGAGGGCTTCATGGGCTAAGGCGGCGCGGCGCGGCTGATCCGGTAGACGACGTTGTCGGTCAGCGACACCACGTACAGGTTGCCGTCCGGCCCCTGTTCGATGGCGGGCGTGATGCCGAAGCCGCGGCCGATGAGCAGGGTTTCGCTTTCCGTCGGCTCGAACTTGTTCGCATTGTCGGCCACCTTGTCGGCCAGGCGCGCGTCAAGGCTGGTGTCGACCGCCAGCCGGTCGGGAGCCAGGCGCAGCCGGTACAGGCTGCCGCCAGTGCCGCCCACTTGCGCGAAGGCACGGGCCGAACCGATCCACAGGGTGCCGAGGTACTCGGCGCCAAGCGCGTCGCCCCGTACAAACGTTGCGCCCGCCGGCCCGGTTTCGTAGCGCCAGCTGAACTGCGGATCGACATAGCTTGCGCCGGTCAGCATGAACATGCGCGAGCGCGCCTGCTCGGCGCTGTCGGCGATGCGGGTGGGCGGATAGCGCACCTGCTGCAGGGAGCTGCCGAACATCGTGGCCTCGATCGCCTTGAACTCGGCGATGCGGTTCAAGGGGCCCATGGCCTGGATCCAGCCGCCGTTCATGCCCGGCACGACCCGGTTCAGTTCGCTGAAGGCGTCGTCCCCATTCTCGGTCAGCCACATGAAGCGGCTGTAGGGGTCGAAGGCCATGCCGAAGCCGTTGCGGTGACCGTATGAAAAGACAGTGCGCAGCGTCCTGCCGGTGTCCCCGCCGATGATGCTGCCGATGCCATAGAACGGGTTGTCGCGCGGGGTGCTGCCGTCGTCGTTGAGACGCTGGACCACGCCGGACAGGTGCTCGCTGTCGGGCGCTGGCCCGCCGTAGGTGTCGTCGCGGAAAGAGGGGCTGCGGAACGGGCCGAATGGCAGGTTCTGCATCTGGCCGCGCCGCCCGACATCGCCCGTGAAGAGATACAGCTTGCCGTCCGGACCGAAGCGGATCGGGCCGCCGTTATGGTTGCCCCGTTCGACCGGGTTGACCATGTCCTCGTGGTCGCGAACGGGAAGATTGTCGGTCTGCCGGGCGCGCAGGCGCACGGTACTGAAATTCGGGTCCAGCCTCAGGCGGGTGCCGTCCCAGGTGAAGCGGTCGACGCGGTTGCCCAGCAGCGGCACCTCGCCCAGGACGGTGGTGTCGAGCCCGGTCGCGCTTTCCGTCCAGCGGATGTAGACAAAAGGCAGGGCCGGAAAATTCGGATGCAGTGCGATGGCGAGCAGGCCCCGCTCCGAAGCGGAATTGACGGCAAGGTCGAGCACCGGCTCGGCCTGGAGCACGCCATTCGTGACCCGCTTGACCAGTCCGGTTCCCTTTTCGAGAATGAAGGCGTCGTTCGAACCGATGAAGGCGATCCCGGTCGGCTGGTCCAGCCCGGCGCCGACCCAGGTGGTGACCTGCAGGTTGCGGTCCAGTATTTCAACCGGAATCGTATCGGCGCCGGCAAGCGGCGCGGCCATTCCCAGCAGTACGGCCGCTATTTTTTGAGCGCATGGTGTTGACATGGTAATCCTCCAATCTGCCGGCACATGAGAGCCGGGCAGTTCTGTGTTGAAGTGGTAGTCGCACATGGCTTGCGCTGTGTTGGCGCCAAGGGCGGCCGTCTGCGACGCGTCGTCGCAATCGGAGCATGCGGCATGGGATATCCACGCTGCATGAGCTTCGGCTGCCCCTGCCATGAGCGGCCTCAGTGGCCCGAGTCACCCCGGCCACGACGAGTGGATTCTTAACTCGTGGAAAGTAACCGGAGATATGTCGGGAAAACCGACAGGCCATCAAACTTGGACCCCGAAGCCCGCCGGGGGTTCGGCTGGCACGCGGCCAGGGTGCGCCCTCAGGTGATGTTGCTGGCCATGAGTGCCGCGTACCAGCTGGCGTAGGGTGTATTCGCGACAAGCCGCCGGTTGAAGTCCGGCGCGCCATCCGTCCACCACACAGGCCCACGCTCGCCCAGGGCTCGCTTGGCCACGTCGACCGCCGCGCGGGCGCTGCGCTCCGCCGCGGCGTCGCCCGCCTTTTTGGCGGCGCCAACCTGCCGGCGCGCCGTCATCAGCCCGTTGACCAGTTCCTGCCGCTCGGCCGGCGCCAGGTTCGGATTGCTCATGCGCCACAGGCGGCCTGCGACGACGAAGTAGCGTCCGTCCGGGGTTGCCGGATATGGTGAAGGGCTTGACATGGTCCAACTATACCGAACGCATGGGAAGCCCATCGTACGACTGCCGCGCGTGCCGCGAACCGCCGCTACATGCAATTATTCGACAGGGTATAGTCTTGCCACCCCCTTCTCGACCACGATCATGCCCAGCACCGCGCTTTTTCCCGGCTTTCATCCGCAGCACGTCAACGTGGCGCCCGGCATCGAGATCCACGCCATCGTCGGCGGCAGCGGCCCGCCCTTGCTGCTCCTGCACGGCCATCCGCAAACCCACGCCATCTGGCACCGCGTCGCCCCGCGGCTGGCGCAGCAGTTCACGGTCGTGGCCTGCGACCTGCGCGGCTACGGCGATTCGTCGAAACCGCCCGGGGACCCCGACCACGGCAATTACAGCAAGCGCAGCATGGCCCTTGATGCGCTGGCCGTCATGCGCGCGCTGGGCTTCGACACCTTCAGCGTGCTGGCCCACGACCGCGGCGCGCGCGTGGCGCACCGCCTGGCGAGCGATCATCCGCAGCATGTCTCCCGGATGGCGCTGCTCGACATCGCGCCGACCCTGGCCATGTACGCGCAGACGGGCGAAGCCTTTGCGCGCGCCTACTGGCACTGGTTCTTCCTGATCCAGCCGGCGCCGCTGCCGGAACGCCTGATCGAAGCCGACCCCGCGGCCTACGTGCGCGACGTGATGGGCCGCCGCAGCGGCGGGCTCGATGTGTTCGACCCGCGCGCGCTGGCCGAATACGCGCGCTGCCTGGCGCTGCCCGGCGCGGCGCACGGCCTGTGCGAGGATTACCGGGCAGCAGCGGGCATCGACCTCGAGCACGACCGCGCCGACCGCGACCGGGGCCTGCGCCTGGCCATGCCGCTGCTCGTGCTGTGGGGGAAGCAAGGCGTGGTGCATCGCTGTTTCGATCCACTCAAGGAGTGGCGCGCGGTCGCGGACGCGGTCACAGGCGAGGCGCTGCCTTGCGGCCACTACATCGCGGAAGAAGCGCCGGACGCCCTGCTCGATCACGTACTGCCGTTTTTGACGGCTTAGTGTCAGTCCGCGCGCAGCACCAGCAGGTTTCCCGTAAGGTCCACGCCATTCTCGCTGCGCACTGCGGCGCGTTCGGCTTCGACGAGGGCGAAACCGTGCTCCAGCGCCAGGCGCCGCAGGTAGGCCAGCGAGTGCGCATAGCGGTTCGAGGGCAGCAGCACGAAGTCGGCAGAGGCGGAGCCGCCGGCCTCGGTTGCCTCCAGCGCTTCGGTCGAGAAGCAGAACCAGCCGCCGGGGCGCAACGCGGCGCGCACCTGCGCGAACAAGCCGGCCAGGTCGCCGAAATACACCAGCACGTCGGCCGCCACGACCAGGTCGAAGGCCGCGGGGCGCCCGGCCAGCCAGGCCTCGATGTCGGCGCAGGCCAGCTCGTCGTACAGCGCGGTGGCCCGCGCCTGTTCCAGCATCCTGTTCGACAAGTCGACGCCGGCCAGGCTGCGCGAGAGCGGGCGCAGGTGCGGGGCGCACAGGCCGGTGCCGCAGCCGAGGTCCACGGTGTCGAGCCTGGTGGCGCCGACATGGCGGGACAAGGCGGCTTTGACCAGGCCAGGGGTGCGGTAGGCCAGCACCCCGGTCAGGTGGCGATCGAAGTGGCCCGCGTACTGGTCGAACAGGGCGGTGACGTAGCTGGCCGGCGCCCGCTGCGGCGCCGTGCCGACGCCGAGTGCCGCCAGTGCGAATTCGACCTGGCCCGCGTCCAGGCCCGCCTGGCGCGCGAGGTCGCGCGCCGCTTCGAAGGCCGCGATGGCCTCGTCGCGCCGGCCGAGCGCCAGCAGCGCGTC
>JAQGLR010000391.1 GCA_028292765.1 Massilia sp.
GCCCCTGTTCGGTATCGAAGTAATCCTCGTTCATCTCGGTGGCGATGTAGCCGGGGCAGATGGCGTTGACGTTGATGCCGTACTTGCCCCACTCCACCGCCATCGCCTTGGTCATCTGCACCACGCCGGCCTTGCTCATGCAGTAGACGCCAATTTGCGGCAGCACGCGCAGGCCGGCCACCGAGGCGATGTTGACGATACGGTGCTGCTTGCGCGGGTCGCCCTTGGCGCGCTGGATCATGCGCTTGGCGGTCTGCTGGGCAACGAAGAACGCGCCGCGCAGGTTGGTGTCCATGATGTACTGGTAATCGTCCTCGGTCACGTCGAGCAGGCGCTGGGTGCTTTGCACGCCCGAGTTGTTGATCAGGATGTCGATCGGGCCGGCCTCGGTCTCGGCGTGGGCAATCGCCGACTTGATGCTGGCCAGGTCGGTCACGTCGAGATTGACCACGTGCGCCGCCCCGCCGTCGGCCTCGATTTCGGCGCGCAGCTCCTTCAGGCGCTCGGTGCGGCGCGAGGCCAGCACCACCTGGGCGCCGGCGCCGGCCAGGGCTTTCGCGAAACGGGCGCCGAGACCGCTCGAGGCGCCGGTGACCATCGCAATCTTGCCTTCAAAATTCACTTCGATGCCCACGTTGGCTCCTGTCCTGCCGTGCTCCGGCACGGATGATCGCGAAGGCATAATGATGTCACAGATTCCCGGCATGAGAACGCCCCATCGAATAATCGCCCTAAAATGGCAGGCAAAGTTGCAATCGGCCGAAAAAACCCGCACACTCGTGCTTAAATTTTTTTAACCCATTCCAAGACCATGACAGAGCCAACCAATCTCCTCGAACAATACGGACCGCGCGAAGCAATGGAGTACGACGTTGTCATCGTCGGCGGCGGCCCGGCAGGCCTGTCCGCAGCCATCCGGCTCAAGCAGCTGGCGCTGGATAAAGGCCAGGAAGTCTCGGTCTGCGTGCTCGAGAAAGGTGGCGAGCTGGGCGCCCATATCCTGTCGGGCGCCGTCATGGATCCGATTGCCCTGAACGAATTGTTCCCTAACTGGAAGGAACTTGGCGCGCCGCTGAACACACCGGTCACCGAAGACCGCGTGCTGTTCCTGACCGAGACGAAGGCGCGCGCGACGCCCTCGTTCATGACCCCGAAGATGCTGACCAACCACGGCAACTACATCGTCTCGCTGGCCAACGTCGTGCGCTGGCTCGGCCAGCAGGCGGAGGCGCTCGGCGTGGAAGTGTTCCCGGGCTTCCCGGCCGCCGAAATCCTGTACAACGAGAATGGCTCGGTCAAGGGTGTCGCCACCGGCAACATGGGCGTGGACCGCGAGGGCAATCCGACCGACGCGTTCCAGTTAGGTATGGAGTTGCATGCGAAATACACCTTCTTCGCGGAAGGCTCGCGCGGCCACCTCGGCAAGCAGCTGATGGAGAAGTACGACCTGAACCAGGGCAAGGACCCGCAAACCTACGGCATCGGCATCAAGGAGCTGTGGGAAATCGACCCGGCCAAGCACCAGCCGGGCCTGGTGATCCACACGGCCGGCTGGCCCCTCGATTCCAGCACCTACGGCGGCTCTTTCCTGTACCACCTGGAGAACAACCAGGTCGCGGTCGGCTTCGTGGTGGGCCTGGCTTACCAGAACCCCTACCTGTCGCCGTACGAGGAATTCCAGCGCTATAAAACGCACCCGGCCATCCGCGGCTTCTTCGAAGGCGGCAAGCGCATCTCCTACGGCGCGCGCGCCATCACCGCAGGGGGGCTGCAATCCTTGCCGAAGACCGTGTTCCCGGGCGGCGCCCTGATCGGATGCGACGCGGGCTTCCTGAACACCAGCCGCATCAAGGGCAGCCACGGCGCCATCAAGACCGGCATGCTCGCGGCCGAAGCGGCGTTCGCGGCCCTCGGTACCGGCCGCCAGCATGACGAGCTCTCCAGCTACCCGGCCGCTTTCGAGCAGTCCTGGCTGTACAAGGAACTGTACGCGGCGCGCAACTTCAAGCCATGGATGAGCAAGGGCCTGTATCTCGGCACCTTCATGACCGGTGTCGACCAGATGGTCTTCCGCGGCAAGGCGCCATGGACCTTGCGCCACAAGCATGCCGACCACGAAGCGCTGCGCCCGGCGTCCGAGTTCACGCCGATCGTGTACCCGAAGCCGGACGGCAAACTGACCTTCGACCGCCTGTCGTCGGTGTTCATCTCGAACACCAACCACGCCGAAGAGCAGCCGGTGCACCTGACCCTGAAGAACCCGAGCATCCCGGTGGACGTGAACCTGGCGAAGTACGCGGGTCCCGAGCAGCGCTACTGCCCAGCCGGCGTGTACGAGTACGTAAAAACCGATGCCGGCCAGGACCGCCTGCAGATCAATGCGCAGAACTGCGTGCATTGCAAGACCTGCGACATCAAGGATCCGACCCAGAATATCGTGTGGGTGACGCCGGAAGGCGGCGGCGGGCCGAATTATCCGAATATGTAAGGCGCTGCGAACGCTGGCCAGGTTCGCCTGGCCAGCCTGACCCGGCAGCCCGCTCCATGCGGGCTGTTTTCATTTGCGCTGGTAGTGTGTTGTTTTTTGGAAACTTGCATCGTATTGCTATCGCATCGGTATTTTGGCTACGCGTATCGCATGGGATAATTGCCGAATGTCAATTCTCACCAATACTCACCGCATGCCACCGACAACGATCGCACTGCCGCGCCGCGCCCTGCTGTGCACCCTCCTCGCCGCCCTGGCGCCCGCCGCCCTGGCCCAGACTCAGACCCAGCCCCTACCCTACCTGGTGACCGAGATGGCCCAGTTGCCGGAGTTCGGCCGCGGCGGCGACGCCGTGCGCATCTACGGCACGGTCGACGCGGGCGCGATGTACAGCACCACCGACAAGGCCAGCGGCCGCTGGCAAATGCAAAGCGGCGGCGGCTACACCTCGAAGCTGGGCTTTTACGCGTCCGAGGACCTGAAAGCTGGCCTGAAGGCCGAGATCAAGCTGGAAGCGGGCTTCAACGCCGATACCGGCGTCCAGCAGGCGAACGCCCTGTTCAACCGCGAATCGTGGATCGGGCTGCGCTCGGCCACCTGGGGCACCGTCCGCCTGGGTAACCAGATCAACGCGATGCTGCCCCTGTATATCGACCCCTTCGTCCTGGTGTCGACCAATTCGGTCTACACCTGGGTTGGCGGCGGCGCCGTGCAGGGCGCACGCGGTGTCGGCGCGAATACCGACCTCGGGCCTGGCGCGGGTACGATCCCGGTGCGCGTGCCGAAATCCATTACCTACGCCACCCCGCGTTTCAAGGGCCTGTCGGCGCAGGGCATTTATGCCACCAACCCGCTCGGCGCCAGCGAGCCGAAACCGGGTGTGCGCGGCGGCACGCTGGCCTGGAACGCCGGCCCGGTCTACCTGGCAGCGAGCCTGACCCAGTCCTGGAGCAGCCCGGTGGTCGTGGCAAGCGGCCTCCCCGCCCAGTCGGTGCGCACCGACATGCCGGCGGTCGGCGCGATCTTCGATAATGGCAGGCTGGTACTCTCGACCTCGTACGTGCGCATCAAGCCGCGCCTCGCACAAGGCGGCGAAGCCGAACTGAGCTCGCTGGGCGTGATCCTGCCGCACGGGCGCCTGATTTACCGCGGCTCGGCGGTCTTCCGCGACACCAAAGGCGCCCGCGACGGCGCCGGACGCGTGATTGAATCGTCGGCCCTCGGCCTGATGCTGGGCGTCGATTACAAGCTGTCGCGCCGCACCGGCCTGTACGCTCGCGCCGGCTCGGTGCGCAATTTCGGCGCCTCGACCATCATCCTGAACGGCGTCGCGCTGCCGTTCCAGCCAGGCAGCACCGCGCCGCAGACGGGCATCGAGACCCGCACCGCCTCGCTCGGGATGTTGCACCACTTCTGAGGTGTGGCGGGCAAGCTGCCCGCCTGTTTCATGACCTAGTAGTTCGTGCGGCGGCCGCGCGAACCGAAGCGGTGGCCGACGACGATGGTGGTGCTCGCCACCAGGCTCGACAGGCCAATGACCAGCTGGGTCAGCTTGTCGGCCGGCAGCAGCCAGTAAGACCCGGGCGGACTCTCGGCGCCGGTGGCGGCATGGATCAGCGGCGCGATCCAGGACGCGTCGTCGTCGACGTCGAGCACGACCGCGTCCTCCGCGGTCTGCATGTAGATGTTGCCGCCTTCCGCCAGCGTGAAGCAGATGCCGTAGCCGGTTTCCTGCGGCTTGATCAGGTCCTGCATCGCAAGGTTGTGCTCGTCGATCCAGAGTTCGACGTCCTGCGGCGTTTCGAGGTGAATCCAGGGGCGCGGGCGGAAGCGCGGCGGTTGTTCAGTGGAGGCGGTCATCGGGTACGGAGGAAACGGCAAGGGACATATCGTACGGCATTTCGTGGCGCCCGTACAACCGCTACCCGTCCACCAGCGTGACAATCCGCGCCCGCACATTGTCCCCCTCGATCACCAGTTCCGCGGCCGAAATCGGCAGGCTGAACCGTCGCCGTCCCGCGCTGCCCGGATTGATGTACAGGACGCCCGCCCGCTCGACCCGGAGCGGCCGGTGCGAATGGCCCGACACCACCACCCGCACCCCGGCCGCGACCGGATCGACGTCGAGCTCCTTCAGGTCGTGGATCGCGTACAGCGACACGCTGCCGAAGCTCAGGCGCGCGCTGACGGGAATGGCGCGCGCCCAGGCGTCGCGGTCGTTGTTGCCACGCACGACAGTGAGCGGCGCGAGTTCGCCCAACCGGTCGAGGATACCGGGATTGCCGATGTCGCCGCCGTGGACGATGTGGTCGCAGCCGGCGAGAAACTCGAGTGCCTCCGGGCGCAGCAGGCCGTGGGTGTCGGAGATCAGGCCGACGCGAACTGGCCGCCCAAGGCCGGGCTTGGGACCTGTCAATGCCGCTTCGCGCCGGCCATCTTCGCCGTCGTGTAGATCGAATACACCGCGGCCAGGCCGACCAGGACGTAGATCAGGCGCGACGCCGGGCTGCCCGGACCGAAGATGGTCGCGACCATGTCGACCTCGAACAGGCCGACCAGGGCCCAGTTCAGGCCGCCAATGATGAGCAGGAACATGGCGAGGTAATCGAGTGCCGACATGGCCGAACCGCGGCCATCGCGTACGGCAGTGCGACGCTCCGGGCTGGTGCGTCGATCCATCGTGGGTGCGTTCATCGTTGCCATCGTGTTTCTCCTTTGGGAAGATGAGTCGGTCTTCCGGCAACCTCGTTGCCGTTCCAGCCCTTACGACAGCAAAAACCCGTGCAAGTTTGGCTTGCGCCTGGACGACCGCTCAACCCTTCCAGGTACGGTTGAGCCCCGTATCGACGTGGATCCAGCCACCCTTCGGACCGGAACGGTAATAATACCCCACTCCGCCCTGGCGCAGGCTTCGCACGAGGCCACCCAGGACCTCCTCGCTCAGGCTGGAAATACGGATGTCGGCCGCCTTGCCAACCATGTGCAGGGATTTGCGTGCCGCCGGAATGCCCGCCTCGAGCAGGCGCGCGTTCGACGCCGGGGTGCGGTAGCCGGACAGGATCTCGAGCGGTTGCGTCAGGCCGTAGCGCGCGATGAAGGCTTGCGTACCCCACAGCAGTTCCAGCAGCTTGGGGTCGATCGGGGCGGTTTCGCGGCCGTTGACGTCGCGCAGCAGGTGGCACAACTGCTGGTAGGCCGAGTCGATCATCTCGCCGTCTTTCCAGTACAGGACGCTTGCGCGCTCGCCGCTTTGCGGGCGCGTCACCGACAGCGTGCGCGGCTTGACCCAGAAATCGAGGTCGAGCAACTGGGCGTCGAAGAGGTCGGGCGGCGGCGTCAGGTCGGCCGGGGCGGTCTGCGGGGCCGCCTGGACCTGGCCAACCAGGGTCGGGCCGAGGCTGCCAACTGCGCCGAGTGCCGACAGGCGCATGCCTTGATGAAGAAAATCTCTGCGGGAAGCCATAAAACACTCATCTTTGGGAAGAGCCGTACTATAGCGTAAGGACTTGCCCGACAGAAGATGTGTTCTGTTGCTTTCTTGTAGCTTGTTTGTTGCTTATTGCTTGTTTGTTTCTTACTGGCTGCAGTTGCAGAAACGCTTGCGCGCGGACTCCAGGGCGGAGGAATCGCCCTTCACATCCAGCGCCTTCCACAACAGGTTGCATTCCAGCCCGAAACAGGCTTTTTCCAGCCCGGCATTCGTGTAGCCGCGGCGCTCGAAGAACGGTGTCGCGCTGCCGGGACTGTGCAGGTGCAGTTTGCGGATCTCCCACGCGCGCGCCTGCTGCTCGACGGCGGCCAGCATGGCGCTGCCGACGCCGCCGCGCACCGCTTCGGGTTGCACATAGCACAAGGCGAGCTTGCCGGCCTGGGTCAGCAGGGCCAGACCGAGCAACTCGCCGTCGCGTTCGGCGACGATGGCGAAATTGGTGCTTGACGAGAACCAGGCGGCGACCTTGTCCGGGGTTTTGTTGCCGAGCCAGGCATCGAGGATGCCGGGACGGCCGCGGTAATCAGCCTCGCATCCCTGCTCGATCGAGCGGCGCAGCAGGCTGCAGGCGGAGGCTGCATCGAGCGGTTCTGCTTTGCGAATGTTGATACCCATAGCCATCTGACCCAGTGATTCGTTGCTATTACTTTACTGCTTGTTTATTGCTTACTACCAGCAGGCAGCGACGCATTGCGGCGCCTGCGCTGTTCGGACTATACACCGAAAGCTCTTCAGGCCGCCCGACGGCATGCATACCAGGACGGATGTCATGCGCGACTGCCTGCGAAGCCGCTCGCCGGTGGGCGTCTAAGCATATGACGAAAGTATTCTTCCGTTTTTTGCGCAAGTTATGGAACATCTACCCTGTTTCCATAGCATCCGAAAAGTGAGAAGAACATGCCGAACAAACCATTCCTGCCACTGCGTCGCTGGCTGCTGGCGCTGGCTGTTGGCGCCGCCCTGCCCTTGTCCGCCGGCGTTGCCAATGCCGCCAATGCGGAACTGCTGAACGTGTCCTACGACGTGGCGCGCGAATTATACAAAGATATTAACCCGGCATTTATTGCTAGCTGGAAAAAAACGACCGGCGAAACCGTTTCGATCAAACAGTCGCATGGCGGCTCGAGCAAGCAGGCCCGCGCCGTGGCCGACGGCCTCGAAGCGTCGGTGGTGACGATGAACCAGGCCAACGATATCGACATGCTGTCCGACCGCGGCCTGGTGGCGAAAGACTGGGCGAAGAAATTCCCGAACAACGCGGCGCCCTATTACTCGACCATGGTGTTCCTGGTACGCAAGGGCAACCCGAAAGCCATCCGCACCTGGGAAGACCTGGCCAAGCCGGGCGTGCAAGTCATCATCCCGAACCCGAAGACCGCCGGCAATGGCCGTTACACCTACCTGGCGGCCTGGGGCTCGGTACTGAAGAAAGGCGGCAACGAAGCCAAGGCGCGCGAGCTGGTGCGCGGCATCTTCAAGAACGTGCCGATCCTCGACGCCGGCGGCCGTGCGGCCACCACCACGTTTACCCAGCGCCAGATCGGCGACGCCCTGGTCACGTTCGAAAACGAAGTGAGCATGGTGCGTGCCGAGTTCGGCGACAACTTCGAGGTGGTGTACCCGCAAAGCTCGATCCTGGCCGAGTCGCCGGTGGCCGTGGTCGACAAGGTCGTCGACCGCCGCGGCGTGCGCAAGCAGGCGACCGCTTACCTGAATTTCCTGTACACCCCGCTGGGCCAGGAAATCGGCGCCAAGCACTTCCTGCGCGAGCGTAACGCCGCGGACATGAAGAAGTACGCCGCCAACTACAAGCCGGTCGCGCTGTTCACCGTGGACGAGCTGTTCGGCGGCTGGCGCAATGCCCAGAAACGCCACTTCGACGATGGCGGCGAGTTCGACAAGATCTACCAGTCGAAATAAAAGGCGTGCGCATGCCACTGGGATAAATGCCGTCCGGTGTGGCGTTCTTGCCAACTTTTGTCGACCGAATCGGGCCCCGCCAGCGTGCGGGGCTTTTTTATGGGGGAATTCGTTACACTTGAGCTCGTTTTTGTTCGTGCGGCATGGACATGCAGAAATCATGATGCTATCTTTCATCACTTCGGTAGTTGCCTTACAGCTAGACGCGTAAATGATGCGCCGCCCCGGCGCTTGGCTTTCAACCCGACCTCACATTTCCCGAGACCATGATCAAGAAACTGTTCGCCACGGTACTGCTGTCGATCTCCTCTGCTGCCGCATTCGCGGTGCCGTTCGGATCGCAATCGGTGCTGGTGGTCGAAGACGACACCGGCAAGATTTTGCTGGAAAAGAATGCCGGCGCAGTCGTGCCGATCGCTTCGCTGACGAAACTGATGACCGCCATGGTCATCCTCGACGCGAAGCAGGACATGAACGAGATGATCCAGATCGACCGCAGCGACGTCGACACGCTCAAGCACAGCAGCTCGCGGGTGCCGGTCGGCGCCAGCATCCCGCGCGGCGACGTGCTGCAACTGGCGCTGATGTCCTCCGACAACCGCGCCGCCGCCTCGCTGGCACGCACCTATCCGGGCGGCCAGCTGGCCTTCAAGGAAGCCGTGCGCCGCAAGGCCGCCGCGCTCGGCATGCGCCAGACCCATATCGAAGAGCCGACCGGCCTCTCCCCGAACAACCGCTCGACCGCCGGCGACCTGATCAAGATGGCGAACGCCGCCGCCGACTATCCGGAAATCGCGGCACGCAGCACCGACGCCAGGAACATCATCAACATCAACGGCCGTGGCGTCGAGTACCGCAACACCAACCGCCTGGTCGGCGCCAAGGGCTGGGACATCGGCCTCTCGAAAACCGGCTACACCCGGGAAGCGGGCCGCTGCCTGATCATGAGCATCAAGGTCGCCGGCAAGAACGCCACCATGGTGCTGCTCAACGCCAGCGCCTCGTCGGCGCGCATCCTCGACGCGCTCAACATCCGCCGCCACATCACCGGCGAACAGCCGACCGTGGCGCGGGTATCGCGCTCGGTGAAGATGACGGCCGCCAGCCGTGCCCCGCGCATCAAGGCAAGCCGCTCAAGCCTGCGCATCAAGGCCGTCGGCAGCAGCCTGAAGGCGAAGGCCAAGGCCCAGCCGCGCGGCAAGGTGAAGGTCGTGGCGAAGAAGAAAAAAGTGACGGTGAAGCGTACGCGCCGTAACTGATGGCTTGGCCGCCCGGCGGCCGGTTGCGTTGAAGAACAAAAAAAGGGATTGCCGCAAGCGGCGATCCCTTTTTTGTTGTGGCCTTGCTGAAGATCCCTCGCCTAGCCCAGGGAGAACCGGTATGACTGGCTCAGCCAGTAAGTGGCGGCCTGGGGCTTGAATACGCAAACGGATAACGACTCCAACGCTGCCTCGTCGAGCACCGCAAATCCTGAAGTTTTGGTGATACGGGCATTGTTTGCCTTACCGTCGGCGTCGACCTGAAAGCTCAGGACGGTCGTCCCCTCGAGTTCATCGAGCCTCATCGCGCGCGGCAAACGGGGCGCCGAACAGGCCGGCGCAGGCTGGGAGGCAAGCCAGGCGGGCGTCGGACGAAGCGTCACTCAGAGCACGCCGAGCGCCTGCAGCCCGGCTTTACCCAGCGGCACGCGCTTGGCGCCCGTTTCGTTATCGGGAATGTCGATATTCAGGGCGAAGGTGTACAGCTTGCCGTCCTTCCGCACCCAACCGACCCACCAGCCGATCTCGCCTCCCCCTGGTGGCGCGCGCACGGCCGCCATGGCGGTTTTCGGCAGCGGCAGCGCGTCCTGGGCGAGCTTGTCGAGGAAGACGGGTCTGCTCGAACGCGCTGATCTTCAAGGGTCCGTCCAGCCAGAAGGTATCGACGGTGCTGCCGGGATCGGTGTTGCCGTAGTCGAGCTGCTGCAGTGCGCGGCGCATGCGCTCCAGGCCGATCCGCCGCGCCAGCCCCTGGTAGACGGGCACGTTCGACACCTTGATCGCTTCGCGCAGCGGCATGTCCTGCGCCCATTCCGGACGCCGGGCCCGCTTGCCGCCGTAGGGCAGGACTTCGTCCACGCTGGAGACAACGCCCAGGCTCAGGCCGATCAGGCTGTTCGGGATCTTGAAGGTGGACGCGGGCACGTAGCGCGTCAGTGCGCGGTTGCGGTCATGGACCGTATAGGTATCGGCTGCAAGGTCATGGACAACGAAGGTGCCGCTCACCCCCTCCCGCTTGAACAGCTCGGCCAGTTGTGGACTGTCGCGCCATTCGGCGGCCTGCGCGAGCATGGAGACGGGAAATAAAAGCAGCGCCAGGCAGGTTCGCATCCGTCACTCCACAGTGTTGTCGGATGGATATTCTAGCATTGGCAAACCGCCGGAAATAAAAAACCCCGCATGGTGCGGGGTGTTCGATGCCCTGTCTGGCAGGGCCGATGTGGCGGGACGCCGGGAGGCGTCTGGGCCATGCCTGCTTACATCGACGGCATGGCGCCGTTCATGTAGGGCGCTGCCGACAGCTCGAAGGCGCGGCGCAGTTTGGCGCCGAGCTGGCGCAGCACGAGGCCGAAATCGATCTGGGATTCTGCACGGCGGAAAGTAATAGTGGTCATGGAAATCTCCTGTGAATTCGTTTGCGTTCTGCGATGAATGAAGCTTACGCGCACAGAAGATATAAATCCAATTCGGAGTTCACATTGCTGGAATAGATAAATCGTATATCTTGATGCCGGCCCATCATTGCTTTAGAGAACTGGTATCACCGGCCCGCATATCTGGGAGCGGCGGCCCCGCATGGCCAGCACATGAGCTAGATAAACTTGACGAAGCGCTTGCGCACCCCTTTGAAGCCCTGCTGCGGGTAAAAGGCCGCGCACCTCGTCCACCGTCGACAGATAGCCGAGTTGCCCGAACAGCAGGGCGACAGCCTCGGCGTATTCAAGCCGGGCGGCGCGGATCAGCATCTTACCATCCCGAGCCGCCCAACCCCTCGCGCTCGATCAGGTGGCGCAGGCCGCTGGTGCGGTGGGTGCGGCGCGCCACGGCTTCGGCCAGCACCGGGCCGGCCGGCGACACCAGCGTGAACTGGCCGCTGGCGCGCGTGATGCCGGTGTAGACCAGTTCGCGGGTGAGGATGGCATTCCGGTCTTCCGGCAGCACCAGCACCGTGTGGCGGAATTCCGAGCCCTGCGACTTGTGCACGGTCATCGCGTACGCCGTCTCGACGCTGCGCAGGCGCGTGGCCAGCACGCTGCGCACCTTGTCGCCCTCCAGGAAGTAGACGCGCAGGGAACCGGGGCGTGCCGGGTCCGGCATCGTCAGGCCGATGTCGCCGTTGAAGACGCCGGTGCCGTAGTCGTTCCGGGTCACCATCACGGGACGCCCGGCATACCACTCGCCGCCGCGGCGCAGCAGGCCCGCCGACTCCAGGCTGCCTTCGATGGCCGTGTTCAGGCCGCCGACTCCCCACTCCCCTTCGCGCACTGCGCACAGGATGCGGAAGCTTTCAAAGCGCTGCAGCACCTGACGTACCCATTCTTCATGTACCCCATCCTCGTGCGCGCCAGCGGGGCCCGACCCAGGTCCCACCCCTAGCAGTTCCAGGTAGGGTGTGTAGCCGGTCAGGCCCAGCTCGACCACCTCGTGCTGGCGGGCGTTCTCGATCCAGCGCACGGCGGGGTCGCCCGCGCGCAGGACGGCTTCGGCGCGCGCCGCGTCGCCGGCGTTCACGGCCAGCGCCAGTTGCCCGATCGGGCCGCCGAAGCGGCGGCTGTGGCGCAGCATCACGGTCTGCTGGGCCAGCGCATTTGCAGTACCGATGAACTCGGGCGGCAGCTCTTCGCCGCAAGCGCCCAGCACGTATTCGGCCGTCTCCGCAGTGTAGCCGCCGGCCTGGGCGTCGTGGCACAGGTCGCCCAGCACCGCGCCCGCCTCCACCGAGGCCAGCTGGTCCTTGTCGCCCAGCAGGACCAGGGTGGCGCCGGGCGGCAGCGCGTCGAGCAGGCTGGCCATCATTTCGAGGTGGACCATCGACGCTTCGTCGACGATCAGGACGTCGACGTCGAGCGGGTTGCCCGCGTGGTGGGCAAAGGCGCGGCTGTCGGGGCGCGCCCCCAACAGGCTGTGCAGGGTGCGGGCCGGCCCCATGCGTTCGAGCAGTTCCACCAGCGGCAGCTTGGCGCCGACGCGCGCGGCCAGGTCGGTCAATGCCTTGTCGATCGACTGCTTCAGGCGGGCGGCCGCCTTGCCGGTCGGCGCGGCCAGGGCAATGCGCTGCTGGGCGGCGCTCGGCGCGGTCGCGAACAGCAGCGCCAGCAGGCGCGCGACCGTGTAGGTCTTGCCGGTGCCGGGACCGCCGGTGATGATCGCCACCGAACCGCGCAGGGCGACGGCGCAAGCCAGCTTTTGCCAGTCCGGTTTTTCGGCGCTGCGCCCGGTCGACCCAGTGGCGAACAGCAGGTCGAGCCACTCGCGCACCGCCTCCTGGTCGACCGGGCGGGTATTGGCCGCGCGCGCGCGGATGCTGGCGGCGACCAGGGTTTCGTCGCGCCAGTAACGGCGCAGGTAGAGGCGCTCGCCGTCGAACACGAGCGGCTCGCCGTAGTCGAACTCGCCGACCTTCCATACTTCCTCGCAGGCGTTGAACTGCGCCGCCCAGGCTTTCGCGTTCTTGGGGAGCGGCGCCACGCTGCTTGCCAGCGATTGCCACTGCTCGGCGCTCCAGCCCAGCAGCGTGGCCGGGTCGTCGGCCAGGTCGGCCACTTGCAGGCAACTGTGGCCATTGCCCTCCAGCTCGGACAGCACGGTGGCTGCCAGCAGCACCGGCGGCGCCACCGGCCCGAGCGAGGCGACGAAGCGCGCAAACGCGCCGGACAGGCGGCGCAGTTCGCCGTCCTCGGTGAGGCGGTTGATTTCTTCCCACAGCGCGGCGGGCGATGTCACAGTCACTTTGTCATGCTTCATGCGTCACCATGCCCCAGCAGTTGGTCGAGGCCGTCGAGCAGCTCGAGGTCCGGCTCGAGCAGGCAGCAGCCGTGCGTCGAGGTGTTGGCGATCCCGCGCAGGAACAGGAAGATGGCGCCGCCCAGCTGCTGCGCCGGGTCGTAAGCGTCGCCGAGGCGGCTCTTGAGCAGCCGGTGCAGCGCCAGCATGTAGATCGCGCCCTGGATGTCGTAGCGGTGCCCGGCCATGCCCTCTTCCATCGCGCGCTTCGTGTAGGCCGCGTCGTTCGGGCCGAGCGCATTCGATTTATAGTCGAGCACCCAGTAACGGCCCTCGTATTCGAACACGAGGTCGGCGAAGCCCTTGAGCATGCCGTGCAGCGCGCGCTCGGGCAGCGTCGGGCGCGCCACCTTGCCGAGCAGGCGGCGCCGGCACAGGCGGTCGAGCTGGCCCAGGGCCAGGCCCTCGCTCGGGAACCAGAATTCCATCTCCGGCACGGTTTCCGTCAACTGGTCCAGGCTGGCGCCCAGCGGCGGCAGGGGCGTGCCGACGACGGCGCGCAGCCAGGCGATCGTATCGTCCGTCCGGTGGCCCCAGCCGGCGCGCTCGCAGCGCAGCGCCAGGCGTTCGTCGAAGTTCTCGGCGTGGATGATGTCGAAGCCCTCCTGGCCGATCCACTCGAGCTGCTCGTGCAGGAAGTTGCCGGGGACCGAGCCGCGCGGGAAGCGGTGCCAGGGCGTGTCCTGGTCCTGGCCCCCTCGCCGCTTCGATCCGGCTTGTACTTCTTCGTCTTCCAGCAAGGTCTCTTCGTGCGCGCGCATCGGCGTGGCCGCGGGTGTGGCCGTGGTATGCCGGGTGATCGACGTAAAGGAGCCGACCGACCAGTTGCGCTCGAATTCGGCGTCGAAGGCGGCCGGTTCCACCAAAGCAGGCCGCTGCTCCACCCTGTCCAGCATGGTGCAGCCGTCCGGCGGATCGAGCGTGCGCAGGGCAATGTGCGAGCACTCGCCACGCAGCCTGCCGAGATGGTCCGTCAGGGCATTGGCCGGCACCGGCGTCCCGCCGGACAGCAGGTAACCGAGCGCCGACTCGTGCAGCCGGTTTTCGCCCTTCTTGCCCGACGCAACAGCCGCCACGCCGAGCCAGAGGAAGTAACGCGCGCGCGTCAGCGCCACGTACAGCAGGCGCAGGTCTTCTTCCAGGCGCGCGCGGTCGACCGCCTGCAGCGCTTCGTCCGACAGCGCCAGGTCGATGCGGCGCCCGCCGTCTTCATGCACGTACTCGAAGAAAGCGCGGTTGCGCCTGTCGGTCTTGCGCGCGGTGACGGCGAACGGCAAATAGACCAGCGGGTACTCCAGGCCCTTCGACTTGTGCACCGTGATGACTTTGACCAGATCGGCGTCGGACTCCAGGCGCAGCACGCGCTCGTCGCCGCCCTCGCCCAGACCCTCGATCTGCTCGGCGAACCAGCGGATCAGCGCGCCCTCGCCGTCGAGCTGGCTGCTTGCTTCCTGCAGCAGTTCGGCCAGGTGCAGCAGGTTGGTCAGGCGCCGCTCGCCGCCCGGCTCCCGCAACAGGCGCGCCGGCAGGCCGAGTTCGTGGATGAAGCGGCGCAGCATGGCCAGCACGCCCTGGCGCTGCCAGCACAGGTGCAGGGCCTTGAGCTGCTCGACCCGGTCTTCCCAGACGGTTTCGTCGCCGGACAGTTTCGCCAGTTCGCCCAGCGGCAGGCCGGCGGTGCGCGTGGCCAGCGCCGCCCGCGCCAGTCCACCATCGAGGGGATTGGCGACCGCATGCAGCCAGCGCAGCACGTCGCGCGCCTCCTCGCTCTCGACCACCGAATCCTTGTCGGACAGGTAGACGCTGGCGACCCGGCGCCGCGCCAGCGCCTGGCGCACGGCGGCCGCTTCCTTGCCCGATCGCACCAGGATCGCGATGTCGGCCGGGATCAGGCGGGTGAATTTGCCGCCCTCTTCGAACCCGACGCGCGGGTCGTTCAGCAGCGCGACGATGTGCTCGGCGCAGTGCTGGGCGAAGAACTCGCGGTAGTCGCCGGTCTTCATGTCCTCGCGCTGCGTCGTGCACAGCGCCAGCGCCTGGCAGGGTCCGTCGACGCCGACCAGCCGCGCCTTGTGTCCCTGCGCCGCCACCGGTTCGAAGGGCAGCGGGTTGACGTCGCCGCGCCGGAAGCGGAAAGCGCCGTGGGTGTGTCCCGGATGCTCCCCGTGTCCTTCGGCGTGGCGGAACAGCTGGTTCACCGCCTCCACCAGCGCGGCGGTCGACCGGTAATTGGTGCCGAGCTGGTAGTGGCGGCCCTCGGTCGAGCGGCGGGCGGCCAGGTAGCTGTGGATGTCGGCGCCGCGGAAACCGTAGATCGACTGCTTCGGGTCGCCGATCAGGAACAATCCCTGCTCCGGATCGTTCGCATCCACCCGGTACAGCAGGTCGAAGATGCGGTACTGGTCGGGCGAGGTGTCCTGGAATTCGTCGATCAGCGCCACCGGGTATTGGGCGACGATGCGCCGCCGCAGCGCTTCCCCATTCGCGCCTTCGAGCGCGTCCTTCAGGCGCGCCAGCATGTCGGCAAAGCCGAACTGGCGGCGCTGCGCCTTCAGCTCCGCCGTGCGCCGCGCGATGTGGCCGGCGGCATGGCGTACGAGTGCATGCGCCAGCGGATCGATCTGGTCCAGTGCGGCGCGCAGCCCAGGGGTGCAGTCGAAGCAGGCCGGGACTTCGGCACTGAAACTCTTGCTGAAGGCTTCGACAAGTCCCTCGGTGCCGAGTCGCTTCCAGGCGGTCTCGTTGATGTCGGGATGAACCCGTGCGTCGTCGAGCGCCCAGGCGCGCAGGGCCTCGAACCACTTCGGCACCGAGGCGGCGCGCATCATGTTCCCGTTGAAGCATTTCGGATTGATTTTCTGCTGCGCGGCGATCCAGGCTTCCATCTCGTTGGCACGCTCATGCCAGCCCGCTTTCAGGAGGCTGAGTTTCGCCGCCTGCTCGCGCTGGACGCGCGCGACCAGGCTTGCGAGGGGTTCCGGGTCCGGCATGCCGAGCGTGGCGGTGCGCTGCACGAGGTCGCGCACCGAGGCCTTCATCCTGCGCACGTCGGCCCAGGTGCCGAGCACCGCATCGAGCGCGGCGCTGTTCAAGGGGTAGACGTGCTGGCGCCAGTAGTCGTGCGCGGCGTCCTCGAACAGCGCGCGTTCGTCGCTGACCAGTTCTTCGTCGAACAGGCTGCCGGAATCAAAAGCGTGCTCGCGCAGCATGCGCTGGCACCAGGCGTCGATGGTGAAGATCGCCGCCTCGTCCATCGTTTCGGCGGCCAGCACCAGCCGGTGCGCGGCGACCTGGCGCTCGGAATCGGTCGCATAGCTGGCGGCGAGGTCGGCGAGGTAGGGGTCGGTTTCATCCGACTCGCCCCGGAACCAGGCGGCCGCGCCGACCAGGCGCTCGCGCACGCGGTTCGACAGTTCGCGCGTGGCGGCGCGGGTGAAGGTCATCACCAGGATGTCGGACGGCAGCAGCGGACGAGCGAAAGCATCGGCGCCGCCGTGGCCGAGCACCAGGCGCAGGTAGAGCGCGGCGATGGTCCAGGTCTTGCCGGTGCCGGCGCTGGCCTCGATCAGGCGCGTGCCGTGCAGCGGGAAGCTGAGGGGCTGGAGTAATTGGCTCATGCTGCTTGGCTCATGCTGATTCTCCTGCATCCGCAGCATGCGGCGTCACCGTGATTTGCCCGGCCAGCCAGTCGGCCAGCCCGCCGTACAGGTCGACCGCCAGCTCCGGCCAGTCGCCGCTGCTGGCCAGCGCCGCGAAATCGGGCCACAGGCGCGCCAGGCAGGGTTCCGTCTCGACCTCGCCCGACAATTCGAATCCGCCATCGTAGACCGTGCGCGGGTCGCCCTCGGCCAGCAGCGCCAGCGCCGTCTTGCAGGCGACCGCCAGCGGCGCGTCCAGGTTGCGGCGCCACAGCGCCACGATGTATGCCAGCGTGGCGAACGCGTCGCCGGGTTCGAGCGGCGCCATCGTCACCACGGCGTCGCGCGCCACCAGGTAGCCGGTGATCCCGGGGCTCGCGCCGCCGGCGGCGCTTGCCGCGAGCTGGCGCAGCCATGGGCCGATCAGCTTGTCGCCGCGCGGCCTGCCGGACTTGTCCAGCACCTTCGAGGAAATCTGCATCAGCCAGGCGGTTTGCTGGCCGTCGCTGCGCAGGCGGTCGATCCAGTCTTCCAGTACGACCGGGTCGGCCACACCTCCGAACTCCAGCCGCACGGCGAGCTTGGGAGCGGCCCGCGGGAAGCGCGCGCCGAGCTTCAGCCAGGCGCTGCGCACCGGCACCAGGCCATCGACCAGCTGCGCCTGCCATTGGCGCCCGACCAGGCCGATCGGCAGCACGCCTTCGCGCGCCAGGCGCTCGGCGCGGGTTGTCAGCACGGCGCGTACTTCGTCCTGCTCCTCGACGCTTCCGGAATCGTCGAGCAGGCTGTCCTCCAGGAAGTAGCGGTCCAGTGCGTCGAGCGCGAACGGTTCTTCGTCCTCGCCGATCACCTCGGCTTCGCCGAAGATCACGCCCAGGCGGCGCCGGAAGAAGAAGCGCGCCGGCTGCTTCATGAAACTGGCCAGTTCCGAGAG
>JAQGLR010000400.1 GCA_028292765.1 Massilia sp.
CAGCGTGATGTCCGAGCCGCGCGCGGTGATCACCAGCGGCTTGTTGAAGTAACGCCCGAGCATGGCCGCGGCCACGCCGTCCGGATAAAAGTAATGGGCGTCGATCAGGTCGAAGTCGTAGCCTTCATCGAGCATGCGCGCGATCGTTGGCTTGACCGACTGGGCGAGCAGCAGGGGCGCGACGTTCATGCCGATCTTCGGCAGTGTCGGATAACGCGGGTGCGCCACGCGCAGGCCGTGGCGTAGGTCTTCGCGCGGCACGCGCGCCTGCTTCGCATAGTTGCCGAAGCGCGGATTGGTCGACGGGAACCAGGGCACCGGCGCGACCACGCGCGCCTCGACCTTGCCGCTGGCGACCAGGTGGCGCAGGCGCGTTTCGACGAAAATCCCGTGGCCGGGCTTCTCGACGTTCGGGAACAGGGTGCTGAAAGTCAGGATCTTCATGCAGCGCGCAACCGCGTCAGGCGGCCATAGATGTCCTGGTAGCGCGCCACGCTGACCGGCCAGTTGCGCTCGGTCTCCACGTAGTGGCGGCCGTTGGCGCGCAGTGCCGGCCACTGCTCCTGCTGCTTGAGCAGCGCGCCGACCTTCTCGGCCAGCGAGGCCGGATCGCCGGCCTTGAACAGCACGCCGGTCTTGCCGTCGGTGATCAGTTCCAGGTGGCCGCCGACGTCGGACGCGGCCAGGATGCGGCCCTGCGCCATCGCTTCCAGCGGTTTTAATGGGGTGACCAGCTCGGTGAGCCGCATCGGCAGGCGCGGATATACCAGCACGTCGAGCAGGTCGTAATACATGTTCACCTGGTCGTGCGGCACGCGGCCGGTAAACACGACCTTGTCGGCGATGTTCAGGTCTTGCGCCAGCTGGCGCAGTTGCGCGTCCTGCGGACCGCCGCCGACCAGCAGGACACGCAGGTCAGGCAGGCGTGCGACCATGGCGGGCACGGCGCGCAGCAGCACATCCAGGCCTTCATAGGCGTAGAACGAGCCGATGAAGCCGATCAGGCGTGTGCCGGCCAAACCGAGGCGGCTTTTCAGGTCCTGGTCGGCGCTGCCGCCGACGGCGAACTTGTCGATGTCGACCGCGTTCGGGATCACCGTGACTTTATCGGCCGGGATGCCGCGCGCGACGATGTCGCGGCGCAGGCCTTCGCAGATCGTGGTCACGGCATCGGCCTGGCGCAGCGCATAGGTTTCCAGCGCGCGCGTGGCGCGGTAGCGCAGGCCGTTCTCGGCGCTGGTGCCATGGTCGACGGCCGCGTCTTCCCAGAAGGCGCGCACTTCGTACACCACCGGAATGCCGAAGCGTTTGCCGGCGCGCAGGGCCGCGATCGCGTTCAGGCTCGGCGAGTGCGCGTGCAGCACGTCGGGTTTGATCTGCGGGATGATCTCGGCCAGGCGCCGGGCCAGGCCGTCGATGACTTCCTTCTGGTTCAGCACCGGCAGGCGCGCCAGCGCCCCGGTCGATTTCGGCGTGCGGTAGAAATGCAGGCCATCCACGGTTTCTTCCAGCGCCTCGTCGGAATTCTGCTTGGAGCCGGTGACGTGGAAGGTCTCCCAGCCGAGCGCGCGCTGTTCGCGCAGGATCGAGCGGGTGCGGAAGGTATAGCCGCTGTGCAGCGGGATCGAATGGTCGAGGACGTGCAAGACACGCATCAGTTGCTCCTTGGGGCGACGGTGGTGGCACCTTCGCCGGCGCCGTTCTTGCGCAGGAAGGCTTCGAACATCAGTACCGACCACAGCGCCGTGCTGTGGTCCTTGGTGGCGGCCTGGTGTTCGTCGACCATCTGCTTGAGGGTGTTCGGGTTGAAAATGCCGGTGTCGAGCAGGGCGGGATTGAGCACCGCCGATTTCATGGCGCCGGCCAGCGGGCCGCGCAGCCAGCTCGCGAGCGGGATCGAGAAGCCCATCTTCTTGCGGTACAGGATGTCGTCCGACAGATACGGCTTCAAGGCCTTCTTGAAGATGTACTTGCCTTCGCCGTTGCGCAGCTTGCAGGTCGACGGCAAGCCCGAGACCCATTCGACGAACTGGTGATCGAGCAGCGGCACGCGCACCTCGAGGGCGTGCGCCATCGATGCGCGGTCGACCTTGGTCAAAATGTCGCCCGGCAGGTAGGTCTTCATGTCGATGTACTGGATCAGCGACAGCGGGTCGTCGGTCGGCGCCTTGTTCGCATAGCCGCGCATGACTTCCACCGCGCGGTAGCCCTGCAGTTTGCTCTTGAATCCGTCCGAGAACATGCCGCCGCGGACGCGGTCGTTGTTGATCGACACGCCGTGGAAGTAGCCTTCGGTCAGGTCGCGCGCCAGCGCCTCGAACGTGGTCTTGGCGCGGAACACGCGCGGCGCCCAGTCGGCCTTCGGGTAGGCTTTACCGAGCAGGCCGAACACCGGTTTGCGCAAGGCGAGGGGCAGCATCGAGCGCACGCGCTCTTCGCCCATCGCCATGCGGTGGCGGCGGTAGCCGGCGAAATTCTCGTCGCCGCCGTCGCCCGACAGGGCGACCGTCACGTTTTTACGCGCCAGTTCGCACACGCGGTAGGTCGGGATGGCCGAGCTGTCCGCATACGGCTCATCGTACAGGCCGGCGAGCAGGTCGAGCAGGCCGTAATCGTCCTTGTCGACGATCTCGCTCTGGTGCTTCGTCTTGTAGCGTTCGGCCACCTGGCGCGCATAGGTCGACTCGTCGAAGGCCGGGTCGTCGAAGGCGATCGAGCAGGTATTCACCGGCTGGGTCGACAGGCCGGCCATCATCGCGACGATCGCAGAGGAGTCCACGCCGCCCGACAGGAAGGCGCCGAGCGGCACGTCCGCTTCCATGTGGCTCTCGACCGCCTCGCGCAGGCGATGGATGGTTTCGCCTTCGATGTCGCCGTCGGTCATGCCCACGTGCGGCGTGAACGGCACGTCCCAGTACTGTCTCGAGGCCGGCAGGGCCGTCATGCCCGGGGTCAAGGTCAGCGTGTGCCCCGGCAGCAGCTTGAAGGCGCCGGTGAAAATCGTGCGCGGCTCGGGCACGTAGCCGTAGGCGAAATACTCCTCGACCGCGCAGGGATCGATCTCGCGCACCAGGTTCGGCAGCGTGAGCAGCGATTTGAGTTCCGAGCCGAAGGCGAACATCCCGTCCGGCAGCAGCGCGTAGTGGAAGGGCTTGATGCCGAGGCGGTCGCGCGCCATGAACAAGACCTGTTTATTCCTGTCCCAGATCGCGAAGCCGAACATGCCGCGCAGGCGCTGCACGCATTCTTCGCCCCACTCTTCCCAGGCGTGGACGATGACTTCGGTATCGCAGCGGGTACGGAACTCGTGGCCCAGGCTTTTGAGTTCCGTCATCAGGGCACGGAAATTGTAGATCTCGCCGTTGAACACGATGACCACGCTGTGGTCTTCGTTGAACATTGGCTGCAGGCCCGAGGCCAGGTCCATGACCGAGAGGCGGCGGTGGCCGAAAGCCACGCCCGGTTCCAGGTGCAGGTCGCCCTCCGACGGACCGCGATGAAATTGCGAGTCGTTCATCCGCTGCAGCAGGACCGGGTCGATCGCCCGGTTGCCGCGCAGGTCAAAAATGCCAGTTATTCCGCACATGGTGTGATTGCTTGTTGAAGTGTTGTCTTGCTCTTGCAAAGGCGGTCGTAGAGGCCGAGGTAAGCGGTCAGCATGGCGGCCATGCTGTAGGTGTGTTCGATGCGTGCGCGCGCCGCGCGTCCGTGTGCCGCCGCCAGCTCCGGGTCGCGCACGTAGGCGGCCAGCGCCTGCGCCAGCGCTTCCGGGTCGCCGGCCGGCACCAGGCTGCCGTTCGCGCCATGGGTGACGACTTCCGGGATGCCGCCGACATGGCTGGCCACCACCGGCAGTTCGCTGGCCATGGCTTCCAACAAGGTCACCGGCGTGCCTTCGGCGATCGAGGGCAGGGCGAACAGCGAAAAGCCGCCCAGCACCGCGGCGACGTCCGCGTGCGCCCCGGCGAAGACGATGTCTTCACCGGCGCCGCTTGCTGCGGCCTGCTGTTCCAGGCGCGCGCGCAGCGGGCCGTCGCCGACCAGCACCAGGCGCAGTTTTTGATCGGGAATGCGCGTGCGCAGGCGGGCAAAGGCGTCGATCAGGGCGGCGTGGTTCTTGACGTCCTGCAGGCGGCCGACCGCGCCGATGACGAAAGCGCCGTCGGCGCGCCAGGCGGCGGCGGCAGGGGCGACCGGGGCGCCGGCACGGAAGCGTTCCGTGTCGACGCCGTTGATGATGGTTTCCACCTTGCGGGCGGGCAGGCGCACGGTCGTATCGAGCCAGCGCGCGAGGTCGGCGGACACCGGCACGTAGCGGTCGATCGCGTTCGCCAGCAGGCGCCGCAGCAGGTTGTGCTTGCGGTTCAGGCCTTGCGGGTCGGAGGCGTCGCGCCCGTGTTCGGCGTGGATGCGCACCGGCACCCCGGCCAGCAGGGCGACCGCCTGGTATTCGATGGTGCCGAGGTTATAGGTGTGCAGGATCGCGGGACGCAGGCGGCGCAGCAGCTTGAAGAGCTTGACGTGCACGTCGGGCGCCAGGCCGGGCGCCTTGTGCAGGGCGAACAGCTCGACGTCGGGGCGGGCGATGCGCTCGGCGAAATCCGTGTAATCGGTCAGGCAGACGATCGCATGCCGGTAGCGCTGCGCCGGCATGCGGTTGATCGTGTCGACCAGCAGCGTTTCCAGCCCGCCGATGTCGAGGCGGTAGATCAGGTGCACCACCAGCGGGGCGCTGGGCTCACGCGTTACCACGGCCATTCTCACTGTCCTCGCGTCTGCTGCAGCGTGGCTTCGATGGCGTCGCCGCCACGGGCCAGGAAGGCGCGCAGCGCGGCGCGGGCCGCCTGCGGGTCGTCGTTCACGGGCGTGGCCAGCACCACCAATGCGCCGTCGTCGCCACGGAACAGCAGCTTGGAGCGCGCCTGGTGCAGTTTGCCGACGACGTTGCTCGTCGTGTTGTGCCCGTCGATCCACATCCAGTGCCAGACCAGCAGCGGGCCGCCCGGACCGGCCAGGGTCGTTTCGCGCACGGCCAGAGCGCCTTCGAGGCGGCCGCTGCTCGCGGTCGCGTGCCAGGCGTCCTGCGGATCGGCCAGGCGGTTGATCGAACTGACCAGGCCCTTGGCCTTGTCCTGGTTGCGGTAGTACAGCACCTGCAGTTTCACCGGGCGGCTGCCCTCCGTGTAGACAGCGGCGACCCTGGCGTCGGGCGTCATGTAGTCCGGCTCCCAACCCGGGAATGCGGCGCCGGAAGCAAGTCCGGCCAGCTGCGGCAGGCTGAGGACGACTGGCTGCGGATTGTGGTTGGCGCGCTCGTTGTAGGCGGCAAAGACCGGCCAGACGGCGGCCACGGCGACGATCGCCAGTGCCATCGGCAGCAGCGAGCGGGCAGGGACGATGCCGGCCGTGCCGCTCGTGCCGCTCGCGCCGGTTTGTGCCGCCGGCGCCGGTGCTTCCTCTTCACGCCAGTAGCTGCCGATCCAGAACATCAGGAACATCACGAGGCCGAAGAACAGCCAGCCGTAGATCAGGTGGTCGACCCCGGTAGCCAGTTCCATGCCGGAGAGGTGGCCGATCATGACGATCATGTAGGCGCGCAGGCCGTTGGCGACGATCGGCACGATCACGGACAGGCCGATGAACAGCGCGCGGCGCAGGTTCGAGCGGTAGGTCAGGTAGGCGTACAGGCAGCCGAGCGTGATCGAGGAGATCAGGTAGCGCACGCCGCTGCAGGCTTCCACGACCGACCAGCTGCCGGTGGGCAGCTCGAAGCGGGTGCCGTTCCTCAGCACCGGGATGCCGGTGACCTGCACCGCCCAGACCGTGAAGTCGGCGGTGATACCGATCAGCGGATCGACGAAGACCTCGCCGAAGGGCACCGCGAACAGCAGGAACAGCAGCGGGAAGGCCAGCGAGCCGGCCAGGCGCCGCCCCAGCAGGGCGAATGCCGCCAGCGGGAACATCGCGACGAACGCGTACTGCATCACGACCTGCACGCCGCCGATGCGCGCGGCCAGCCAGCCGGCGCCGGCGAGCGCGAGCAGGGCGAGCGCGGGCCAGCTTGGGGCTGCCGGGATCAGCGAAAAATTGGCGCGCCGGCGCCAGATCAGCCACAGGCTGATCGGCACGATGGCGTAGCCGTGGGCGAAGGTTTCCGAGCTGTTCCAGACGTCGACGATCGAGCGCGCGGTGCCGAAGTAGAGCACCAGCGGCGCCAGCAGCGCGAGGACGATCAGGAGCAGGCTGGATTGGGCAACGGGGTGAGCCCCGGTGCCGACGACCCCCGGTGGCGGTTTCAGGAACATTCCAGTTGCTCCCCGATGCAGGCCAGGTTGCTCGGCCAGCTGTATTGGCGTTCGACGCGCGCGCGCGCGGCGCGTCCCATCGCATCCTGGCGTGCGTGCAGCATGCCGCTCACCGCTTCGATAAAGGCGCCGGCGCCGTCGGCCAGCACCAGGTCGAGGCCCGGTTCGGCGTCGATGCCTTCCAGCGCCTGCGGCGACACCACCACCGGCGTCGCCATCGCCATCGCTTCGAGCACCTTGTTCTGGATGCCGCGCGCGATGCGCAGCGGCGCCACGGATGCCTGGGCGTGGGCGATGTACGGGCGCACGTCGGGCACGGTGCCGGTGACGAAGACGCCCGGCAGGTTTGCCAGGTCGCGCACGGCCTGGGTCGGGCGCGCGCCGACGATGTAGAAGCGCAGGTCGGCGAAGCGCGTGCGCAGTTGCGGCAGCACCTCGCTCGTAAACCACTGTACGGCGTCGACGTTCGGCCAGTAATCCATGGCGCCGGTGAACACGACGGCGCGCTCGCCGGGGGCGTACGGGTTGGCGTACGCGGTGTCGGGGCTGAAGTAATCGGTGTCGACGCCGTTGTTGAAGAAGCCGATGCGCGCGCTGCTTTCCGGCGCCAGGTCGCGGAACAGCGCCGCTTCCGGCGCCGAGACGAACAGGGAGGCGTCGTAGTCGCGCGCCACGCGGCGTTCATACGCTAACAGCTGGCGCGCCTCGTGGCGGTACAGCCAGCTCATCGGCCAGGATTTCTGGCCGGCGTACTGGCGCCATTTATCGGAGTCGACGTCGCAGAAATCGACCACGCGGCGCGCCTGCGGGTACTTGTCGGCATACTGCGCCATCGCCGACGAGAACACGAGCAGGCGCGAGATTTTATGCCGAGCGACAGTGGCGTCGACCCAACGTTCCAGGCTGGCGTCGCGGTAATAGTCGAGCGACAGCGAACGGTTCTTCAGCAGCGCGCCCAGGCTGCGCACGCGCGCCAGCGTCGGGTTGAGCGGCGCGAAATGGCTGCTTGCGCACATCGCCTCGACCTTCGGCACGTGCTGCCAGTCGTCGGCGTCGTCGACAAAGGTGGCCAGATGGACGCGGTACTGCTGCGCGAGGTGCTTGAGCAGGTGGTACGAGCGGATCTTGTCGCCCTTGTTTGGCGGATAAGGGATCCGGTGGATCAGTAGCAGCAGGTCTTCCACGGATTACCCCAGGTTGCGGACGATATGTGGCCCGAGCAGGTTTGCCAGCGGGATCGGCAATTTTTTCCACATCTTGATGAAGAGCTGGTATTTCGGGTTCAGCGGGTTATTATCGGGCAACGCGTCGGCGCCGTACAGCTTGTATTCATAGGGCAGCGGCTGGGCCGTGAAACCCCAGTTCTTTTTGAAATCGTAGGCGCCGGTGCCGAGCTTGCTGCGGCCGAAATCAAAGAGGCGGCAGCCGCGCGCCGCCGCCGCCTGCATCAGGTTCCAGTACATGAAGTCGTTGCCCGCCACTTCGCGCGCCAGGTCCATGCCGCCGCCGTAGTAGGGCACGACTTCGTCGCGCCAGTAAAAGCTCAGTACCGAGCCGACCAGGCGGCCGTCATCGGTGACGATGGTGCGCACTTCGCACTCGTCGCCGAACTCTTTTTGCAGCAGCGCGAAGTATTTTTTCGGGAACACCGGGGTGCCGAGGCGGTGCACGCTGTGCGAGTAGGCCGTGAACAGGCGATCGACATGGTTGTCGACTTCGCCGCGCAGGCCCAGCTTGATCCCTTTGCGAACCATCGCGCGCTGCTTGCGCGGGATGGCGTTCAGGTTTTCCTCGTCGTCGCCCGAGATCGCCTTGCGGAAGGTGACGTACAGCTCTTTCGTCTGCCAGGATGGATCCTCGGGGTGGGCGCGTTCCATGCCGCGGTATTCGAGGTGGCCGGCGCCGAGCTCGCGCGCCAGCTTGTCGGCCGCTGCGTCGAGCAGCGCACGGGCATCGTCGTCGATCGCCGCCACGCCGCCGTAGACGCAGAACGGCATCGCGCCCAGCGAATGGCCGAACAGGCGGCTCTTGATTTGCGCCAGCGGCAGCACGCCCTGGATCTGGCCGTCCTGTTCCACGTAATAGAACCAGGTCTTGATGCCGAACGACTGCTCGATCACCGGCTGCCAGCCGGAGAGGTGGAAGAAGGTGGCGTCCGGGCAGCTGCGTACAAAGGCGTCCCAGCGGGCGCGGTCCTGCGGTGTCAACAGGCGCAGGGTTGGCGCGCTTTGTTGACCAACTGCGCGCGCGGCACGCTTGGCCTGCGCGGTTTCAATAATCGAATTCATGGCTTGTTCAGGAAAATGCGGTCCATCCGGTCCCACGCGAAATCGGCGGCGAGGGCGGCGAGGCGCCCTTCCATGCGATTGAGGTTGATGTAGTGGCGGAAGCGCGACTTGGCGTCCAGGCCTTGCGGGCGCGGCTGGCCGGGATCGACTTCCCACGGGTGGAAGTAGAACAGCGCCGGCTCGTTGTCGGCCTCGTTGACGCGCTTGACCATCCAGCGCGACAGCGCGTACGGCAGCAGGCGGAAATAGCCGCCGCCGCCGGCCGGCTGCAGTGCCTGACGCGCCAAAGCCCGATGGGCCCGGCGCCAGCGCCGAGGTCGACGCCGCCTTCTTCCGCTGGCTGACGGGCGCCGCGGGCGCCGATGCTTCCGAAGCGACCGAACGCCTGATCCTGGACGAACTCGCGCGCCTGGCCGACGATCCGGCGCGCGCCGCCGGGCTGGTGCCGCGCGTGCCGGCCGTGATTCCCGAACTGCTGCGCAGCCTGCGCGACGAGGGC
>JAQGLR010000433.1 GCA_028292765.1 Massilia sp.
CTGTCGATCGGCGAAGAGCCGGCCGCCGCCGTGCTGCGCTGCCTCGAACGCGATGAACTGATCGAACTGACCCAGGTGATGTCGCGCATGAGCGGCATCAAGGTCGATTCGGTGAAGTTCGCGGTCCAGAACTTCTTCGACGACTACCGCGAGCAGAGCGGCCTGCACGGCGCTTCGCGTACCTACCTCAAGCGCTCGCTCGACCTGGCGCTGGGCAGCGACATCGCCAACAGCGTCCTGAACACGATTTATGGCGATGCGATCCGCCCGATGATGGCGCGCCTGCAGTACGCCTCGCCGAAGTGGCTGGCCGAATTCATCTCGCACGAGCACGTGCAGATGCAGGCCGTGTTCCTCGCCTTTTTGCCGCCGGCGCTGGCCGGCCAGATCATCGAAGGCCTGCCGGAGTCGAGCCGCGACGTCGTGCTGCTGAACCTGGCGCGCCTGGACGAGATCGACCGCGACCTGCTGCGCGAACTGGAAGAGCTGGTGGCGCGCTGCCTGGCCGCGCTCGACACGCAAAGCGCCAGCGTCGAAGGCGTGCGCCAGGTCGCCGAGATCCTGAACCGCCTGCCGAACAACCGTGCCGGCATGGTCGAACTGCTGCGCGCGCACGATCCCGACGTGGTGTCGCAGATCGAGATGTCGATGTACGACTTCTTCATCCTGTCGCGCCAGACCGAACAGGTCATCACGCGCCTGCTCGACGACATCCCGCTCGAGCAGTGGGCGATCGCCCTGAAGGGCGCCGAACCGGCCCTGCGCGACGCCATCCTGGGCGCGATGCCGAAGCGCCAGGCGCAAAGCTTCGAAGATTTGATGCGCCGTTCGGGCCCGGTGCCGATGTCGCGCATCGAGCAGACCCGCAAGGACATCATGGCTGCCGTGAAGGCGCTCGCCGACGCCGGCGAGATCGACGTGCAGCTGTTCGCCGAGGCCACCGCCGAATGAAGCAGTTCCGGCCTTATCACTTCCCTCCGCTGCACCAGGTGCGGCTGTCGCAAGGCACCGCTCCGGAGGCCGGCAGCGGCACGCCGTCCCAGGACGACTGGGACAGCGCCCTGGCCGCCGGCTATCGCCAGGGCCAGCAGGATGGCTATGACGCCGGCTTCGAGGCCGCGCGCGCCGAGGGCTATGCCGCCGGCCAGGCGGAAGGCATGGCCGCCGGGCTGGAACAAGGCCGCGCGCAGGCGCTGGCCGGTCTGGACCAGGTCGGCAAGCCGGTCGACGCCGCCCTGAAGGCCCTGAAAAAACTGAAAAGCGATTTCAAGACCGCCCAGCGCAAGGAAGTCGTCGACCTGGTCGGCAAGATCGCGCGCCAGGTGATCCGCGCCGAACTGGCCCTGCAGCCGACCCAGCTGCTGGCCCTGGTCGACGAAGCGCTGGCCGCGATGCCGCCGGCGCGCGACGGCATCGAAGTCCTGATGAATCCGGAAGAACTGAAGCGCGTGCTCGAGCTCGATCCGAAGCGCGCGAAGAAATGGAACCTGCTGGCCGATCCGGCTTTGGCCCCGGGCGAGATCCGCGTGAAAGCCGGCGACCATGAAGTCGACGCCGGCTGCCAGGGGCGGCTTGCCGCCTGCATGGACCAGGTCCGCGACGCCCTCGCCGCCGCTGAAGGAGAACAGGCATGACGGCGCTGCTCGACACCCTGCGTTCGCTCGACATCGACGCGGTGCCGGTGGCCACGCCCACCGGCCGCCTGGTCGGCGCCCAGGGCTTGCTGTTGGAGAGCGTCGGCTGCAAGCTGCACACCGGCCAGCGCTGCCGCGTCGAACTCAATGACGGCGGCTGGCTCGATGCGCAGGTGGTGGGCTTCCGCGACAAGGTCTCGTACCTGATGCCGTTCAAGAAGGCCAACGGCCTGGCGACCGGCGCGCGCGTGCTGCCGGAAAAGGCGGCCGCCAGCCTGATGATCGGTCCGTCCTGGCTGGGCCGCATGGTCAATGGCCTGGGCGAAGAGATCGACGGCCTGGGCCGCCTCGGCGGCGACCAGCCACTCAATTTCACCCCGCCGAAAGTGAACCCGCTGCGCAAGACGCCGGTCGACGAGCCGCTCGACGTCGGCGTGCGCGCGATCAATTCGATGCTCACGCTCGGCAAAGGCCAGCGTGTCGGCCTGATGGCCGGTTCCGGCGTCGGCAAGTCGGTGCTGCTCGGCCTGATCACGCGCCAGACCGTGGCCGACGTGATCGTCGTCGGCCTGATCGGCGAGCGTAACCGCGAGGTGCGCGAATTCGTCGAGAAGTCGCTCGGGCCGGAAGGCCTGAAGCGCGCTGTGCTGGTGGTGGCGCCCGCCGACGAGTCGCCGATGATGCGCGTCATGGCAACCGAACTGTGTCACTCGGTCGCGGCGCACTTCCGCGACCGCGGCCAGAACGTGCTGCTGCTGGTCGATTCGCTGACCCGCTACGCGATGGCGCTGCGCGAAGTGGCGCTGTCGCTGGGCGAGCCGCCGGCCACGCGCGGCTATCCGCCGTCGGTGTTTTCGAACCTGCCGCAACTGGTGGAATCGGCCGGCAACGGCGAAAACCCGAACGGCAGCATGAGCGCCATCTATACGGTGCTGGCCGAAGGCGACGACCAGCAGGACCCGGTGGTCGACACCGCGCGCGCGATCCTGGACGGCCACATCGTGCTCACGCGCGAACTGGCGGAACAAGGCCACTACCCGGCGATCGACGTCGGCCAGTCGATCAGCCGCTGCATGGCCCAGGTGGTCACGCCCGAGCATGGCAACGCGGCGCGGAAACTGAAGGCGACGCTGGCGCGCCACGCACGCGTGCGCGACCTGATCCCGCTGGGCGCCTACACCCCCGGCGCCGATCCGGAAACCGACCGCGCGGTGCGCCTGCAGCCGCACATCGAAGCCTTCCTGTGCCAGGGCACGCGCGAAGGCGCGCCGCTCGACACCTGCGTGACGCAACTGCAGGGAATGATGGCATGAGGACGATGCAATGAGCCGTCGCGACGCCATCCAGAGCCTGGACACGCTGGTCGAGCTGCGCAGCCTTGAAGTCGACAAGCTGCAGACGGAACTGGCGCGCCAGGAAGCGATGCGTGCGCGCTACCAGGCCAACCTCGAACGCCTCACCGCGCTCGCGGAAGGAAGCGGAGCGTCGGGCAGGCTGGCGCCGGCCCTCGCGCTGAACTGCGGACAGTATAAACAGGCCGTGTTCGCGCTGGCCGACCACCACCGTACCGACCTCCAGCTGCACGAGGCGAACATGGCGGTGTCGCAGCGCCACCTGGCGCAAGCGTGGACGCGCCGCGAACTGCTCGGCAAGGTGCTCGGGCAGCAGCAGGCGCTAGTTTCACGCGAGCGGGAACGCGCGGCACGCAAGCGCGAAGACGAGATCGCCACGCAATCGTGGCTGGCAGGACGGGCGTAAAGCCCCATAAGGAGAAACCATGGCAAGCATCGGCACCAACTACGACCCGGCAACGACGGCCCAGGCACTGGCACAAAGCTTCACGGCCGGACAGCAGCAGATCCTGACGCGCCAGAGCGAGACGGCAAAGGCCGTCGAAAAGGCCCTCGGCACGCTCGGCTCGGCGCTCTCCACATTCCAGGCCAGCCTGGCGGTCCTCACCGGCGCCAACAAGACCTTGTCGGCCAACAGCGCCACCTTCAGCGACCCTGCCGTGGCCAGCGCCAGCGCGACGCCGGCCGCGGCGGCCGGCACCTATGCATTTTTTGTGGAGCAGGTTGCGAGCAGCCACACGATATCGTACGGCGGCATGACCGACTTCGCCGGCAAGGGCTCGGTGACGCTGGGCGTCGGCGCCGCTTCGTTCACGATCGACCTCACGGCCAAGGCCACCTGGACCGTGCGCGACCTGGCGGCGGCGATCAATGGCGCGACGGGCAACACCGGTTTGTCGGCCTCGGTCGTTACCACCGGCACCACGTCGGAACTCGTGCTGAGCTCGAAAGCCACGGGCGCGGCCAACACCATCAGCGTCAGCACCTCCGCCGACGCCGACGCCGCATTGAAGACGAAACTGGACGTGACCCCGAACCTCCTGACAGCGGCGCAGGACGCCATCGTGCGCATCGGTTCAAACACCGGCACCAAGATTACCCAGGCCACCAACACGTTCAACGTCATCGACGGCGTCACGATGACGTTCACCAAAGCGCAGGCGGCAGGAAGCGCGCCGGTGACGCTCACCGTGGGGGCCGACGCGTCGAAAACCACGGCCAATGTCCAGGCGTTCGTGGATGCCTACAACACGCTGAAGTCGGCGGTGGACGGCATGGTCAGCCAGGGCGATCCGGCGGACGGCACCGCCGCCGGCGCCTTCAGCGCCGACAGCGGTGTACGCGCCCTGCGCGACCGGCTCGTGGGCCTGGTGCGCGGAACGGGTGCGACCAGCCTCGCCGGCTACGGCATCATCGCCAACCGTGAAGGCACGCTTTCGGTCGACAGCACCCGGCTTACCAAAGCGCTGGCAGCCAACCCCACGGGGCTGGACACCCTGGTCGGCAGCAGCGCGAGCAGCGCCCCGACCGGCATCGCCGGCAAGCTCGACACCTACCTGAAAATGTGGACCAAAAGCACCAACGGCCAGCTCAGCACCCGCAAGGATGCAGTGACCAAACTGCAGGCCAGCTTGACGGATCGCCAAGCCTCGCTCGACCGGCAGTACGACAGCGCTTATACGCGCTATTTGGCGCAGTTCACCGAACTGCAATCGGTTCAAAGCAGCATGTCCTATAACACCTCGCTGTTCGACGCTTTGTTCAGCAGCAACAAAGACTAACTCATCGCCATGTCCTATCAAGAAGCCTACGGCAATTATCACGCTGTCAACCTCGACGCCCAAACCTCGCGTGCCACCCCGGTCGAACTGGTCTTGCTGCTGACCGACGGCCTGCTCGACGAGCTGGCGCGCGTGCGCGGCCACATCGTCGGCAAGCGCTACGAGCAGAAAGCCAACAGCATCGACAAGTGCTGCGAAATCATCAATGGCCTGTCGAGCTCGCTGGATTTCGAACAGGGCGGCGAAGTCGTGGCCAACCTGGCCGACCTGTACAGCTTCTGCTCGGCCCGCCTGCAGGGCGCCGGCATCAACATGGATCCGGCGATGGTCGACGAAGTCGTCGGCGTGCTGACCACGATCCGCCAGGGCTGGCAAGGCGTGCAGGCGCGCAATGCCTAGGACCGCGGCAATCGGCCAACTGGCCGCTGCGCTGGTCCAGAGCGGTGCGGCGCGCGACTGGGAACGCCTCGGCGCCCTGGCCCATGCGCTGGCGCCGCAGCTGGCCGCGCTGAAAGCACGCGGTCCGTGGAACCACGGCGAGCTGGCCGCGCTGGCGCAGCTGCGCACGGCACACGACGACGCGGCCGCCGCCTGCGCCGAAGCGCTGGAGGCCCTGGGCGCGCGCCTTGCCAACATGCGCAACAACAAGGACGGCTGGATCGCGTATGCGCTCGCCAGCGACACCGAACTCGCCGGACACCAAGCATGAACCTGACCTTGAATAACATGAACGGGCCCGCCGCACAGGCCAAGGCTCCGGCGCCGGCTGCCATCGACGCGGCCGCGCCACCCGCCTCGCCTGCCGTCGATGCACCGGGCGCCGCGCGCGTACGCAAGGCTCCCGCGGCCGGTGGCGCGCCGCAAACCCCTGCGCAGCCGGCACTGGCATTCGCCCAATGGCTCGGCCTGGAACAGATTGTCCCGGCCGCTGCTGGCGGCGTCGATGATACCGATGGCGCCGCTGCGGTGGCGCTGGACGGCATCGCGCCTGGCCTTGAAACCGCGCTTGGGGCGCAGCAGCCGAACGCCGATACGCCCCTGCTCGGCGCGATGGGCATGCCACTGATGCCGATCACCCAGGCGGCGCTGGCGGCTGCCGTCGCCGCGCTGCCGGGCGTCCCGGTCGTGAAACAAGCGGCGCCGGCCCGTGACACCGACGTCGCGTCATCGCCCGACGCGCCTGTCGTACAGCGTGCCGGCGCGGCCCTGCCGGCCGCCGGCAGCGCGCTGGCGGCAGCACCGGGCGCGGCGTCGAACCCTGCCCCGGCGCCCCCTCCCCTGGCGGCCGGGACGCTCGCGTCAAGCGGCGACGCGCCGCAAGAGCCGATCGCCCCAAGCATCGAGCGCGGCGCCGCCAACACGGTCGGCATTGCCGCCCCTGCCCCGGGCAACGCCCAGCGTACGGCGGACACCGTGACCCTGGCCGGCCCGCCGACTGCCTGGCGCCAGACCCTGCAGGAGGCCCTTGGCGACCGCCTCCAGCTCCAGCTCGGCAAGAACGCCGAGCTGGCCGTGATCCGCCTCGAGCCGCCGATGCTGGGCCGGGTCGAGATCGCGATCCGCCACAGCGCCGGTTCCCTCGAGGTGCACATCTCTGCCACGCACGGCGAAGTGCTGCGCCAGCTGCAGGCGGTGGGCGAGAACCTGCGCAACGACCTGGCCCAGCGCCAGTTCACCGATGTGGCGGTCAACATCGCGCAAGCACCCCGCGGGGCCGCCGCCGGCAATATGAATACGTTCGCCGGCGACGGCAACGGCCGTGGGCGCCAGCAGGATGGCGCGCAGGAAGAACAAACCCCGGGCAATGCCCTGGCCGAAGCCGACACCGGCGCCTCCCCGTTCTCGCTGAACGTTCCCGGCAACCGACGCGCTTGATTAACAGATAAGAACCGACAAGAACAGATGAACAGCAAGCTCAAGATGATGATCGGCGTGGTCGGCGTGGTGCTGGTAGGCGCCGCATCGGCCGGCGGCGCCATGTGGTGGATGCAGGCGCAGGAGCAGGCCGTCCCGGGCGCCGCGGCGAAGCTGGAGCCGAAGAAAAAAGAAAAATCGGACAAGCCGGCCAAGTACGTCACCCTCGACAAGGTGATCGTCATGCTGCGCCGCGGCCCGAACGAAGCGACCACCCATTACCTGTCGGCCGACCTGGTGCTGACCACGACCGTGGACCAGGAAAAGCAGGCCAGGGAACAACTGCCGCTGCTGCGCGCAGTGGCCGTGCGCGCGCTCTCCGCGCACACGCTGGCGGACGCATCAAGCATGACGGTCGAGCAGTTCGCCGCCCAGCTGAACAAGACCTTTGACGCCAGTTATGCCAGCGAAGAACGCGACAAGCCGTTCGACGAAGTCATGATCGGCAAACTGATCATCGAATAAGGCCCGGGACCACGTGGCCTATTCCGCCGATTACCTCGATACCGCTGGCGCGGGCGAATACTCCGAGGCCGCCATGGCCGCCGTGTCCGCCAGCATGAGCGCGCGCGAAGAGCAGCAGCACCTGCTGGCCTACGCGCCGCTGGTCAAGCGCATCGTGCGCCAGCTGAACTCGCAGGTGTCGGGAACGATGTCGCGCGAGGACATGGAGCAGATCGGCCTGATGGGCCTGCTGGAAGCGCTGCGCCGCTACGGTGCGCCCGACACCGGCTTCGGCAGCTTCGCAACGCTGCGCATCCGCGGCGCCATCCTCGACGAGTTGCGCCGCCAGGACTGGCGCCCGCGCGCCGTGCGCCAGGATGCGCACCGCGTGCGCGACGGCCTGCGCGCCCTCACCCGCAAGCTCGGGCGCGAGCCGACGCCGCAGGAAGCCGCCGATTCGCTGGGCATCACCCAGGAAGCCTATTTCCAGCACCTGGTCGACGACGGCGCCGAAGAGATGCTGAGCTTCGACGAAGTGCTGCAGGAAGCGACCGAAGGCGCCAACACGACGGCCGGACCGGAAGAATCGTTCATGGTGCGCCGCAGCCTGGAGCAGGCACTGGCCGGCTTGTCGGAGAAGGAGCAACGCGTGATCCAGATGATTTACGAGTTCGAGCTCAGCTACAAGGAAATCGCCGCCGTGCTCGACCTGTCCGACGCCCGCGTCTGCCAGCTCAACAAGAGCGCACTGGCCAAGATGAAAGCCGCCCTCGGGGCGCGCTGACCACAACAAGAGAAACAACCATGATCCTCATCCAGAAAGGCCTGTCATGCAGCAATTCCTAGGTATTTTCATCGTGCTCGGCTGCGTGTTCGGCGGCTTTGCACTGATGGGCGGCACGGTCACTGCGATCTGGCACCCGATCGAAATCCTGATCATCGTCGGCGCCGCCTTCGGCGCGCTGGTGATCGGCAACGAAAAGCACGTGCTGGCCGAAATGGCGCACCAGCTGAAGAAGATCGCGTCGCGCAAGAAGCACGATTCGGAATTCCAGCGCCAGCTGCTGCTGCTGATGTACGAACTGCTGCAACTGGCCTCGGGCGGCCTGAA
>JAQGLR010000448.1 GCA_028292765.1 Massilia sp.
CATCGGCATCTTCGATTCCGGCGTCGGCGGCCTCTCGGTCCTGCGCCACATCCGCGCGCAACTGCCGCACGAACACCTGATCTACTTCGCCGATTCCGGCTTCGCCCCCTACGGCGACAAGCCGCAGATGCTTGTCACCGAACGCGTGCTGGCCATCGGCGCCTTCTTCCATGCCCAGGGCGCCAAGGCCGTCGTCGTCGCCTGCAACACGGCGACCGTGGCCGCAATCGCGGTGCTGCGCGAACGCTACCCCGGGATGCCGATCGTCGGCGTCGAGCCTGGCCTGAAACCCGCGGCTGCCGCAACCCGGAATGGCATCGTCGGCGTGCTGGCCACCGAGCGCACCATCTCCAGCAGCAAATTCCTGCTGCTGCTCGACCAGATCAGCGCCGCCACCGGTGCGCGCTTCCTGCTGCAAGCCTGCAATGGACTGGCCGACCAGATCGAATTCGGCGCGCTCGAATCCGATGCCACCGACGCCCTGCTGCGGCGCTTCATCGCTCCCCTGCTCGACCAGGGCGCCGACGTGCTGGTGCTGGGCTGCACCCATTACCCGCTGGTGCAGGCCTCGATCGAACGCGTGATCGCCGCCCACACGGCGCGCCCGGTGACGCTGATCGATACTGGCGACGCCGTCGCGCGCCAGCTGGAACGGCTGCTGACTGCCGGCGGGATCGTCCGTCGGGCGGCGGCGTCCCATCCTGCCCGCCTCGACGGCTATACGAGCGCCAGCGCGACCGCCCTGTCCGCCGCTTTTGCCGGCCTGCTCGGACTCGATCCGCCGGTGCACGAAGTCTGGGCCGCGGGTGCCGGCACGATGTTGATCCGGCAGAACAATTAGATTTGCCAGATTGCTTTGGAGTTTGTATAATCTTGTCCTGTCTCGGCAGTGTTGAGGCAGAAAAGCAAGACAGTGGTGGCTGTAGCTCAGTTGGTAGAGTCCAGGATTGTGATTCCTGTTGTCGTGGGTTCGAGCCCCATCAGCCACCCCAAAGAATTCAGCAGTAAAAGAAAGGGTTACATGCTTCGGCTTGTAACCCTTTTTTGTTTTTCGGCCTGGTGCGCAAGGCCGTTAACGATCGTAAGTGTCTGGACGCATGACCACTCATCAGGGTTTTAGTTCCCCTGTTGAGTTAGAGCGAGGTCATGTCGGAGTTGAAAGCGGAGCCTACAGTTACCCCTTGTGGTTTTTCAACTCCCTGGTCTAAGGCTCCCATGACATTTACCCTCAGCCACAAAGCTCGCCTGCGGTGGGCTGGCTTGCTCGTGCCCGCCGTCGCGGCACTGTGCGCAAGCGCCGCTCCCGCCAACGCGGCCGGCGAACCGGCGTATGCGCCGGCACAGGCGCGCGCGGTCGAATACAGCGTCATCAATCTCGGCTCGGACGCATCCATCTCGGTATTGAACCAGCGTGGCGAGGTCGCCTTCGCCACCGGGTCGTCCGACGCACCATCGAACTGGTTTTTCGACGGCGGGCGCGTGCATGCCCTCGGTTCATTGGGAGGGTCCTACACCTTCGTGAAAGGCTTGAACAACCGGGGCGTCGTGGTGGGCCAGTCCCAGGATGGCTTGTCCGACTACCGCGCGTTTTCCTGGACCGTCGCGAGCGGCATGCGCGCCTTGCCCGGCCCGACATTGGCCGACGCGAATGCCATCAACAACCGCAACCAGGTGGTGGGCGCCGTGCGGGCGGATGGGCAAATGTTCTACACCCGCGCCAACCGCTGGGATCCCGACGGCACCCTGACCCGCCTGGGCCCGCCGCCAGCGAGGTTGTCGGCGGCCGTGGCCATCAATGACAGCGGCGTGTCGGTCGGCGATGCCGAAGTCCAGTTCCAGGACAGCCGCGCCATGGTATGGGACGCGGCCGGCAAGGCCACGGACCTGGGCAAATTCGGCGGCTCCCAGTCGACTGCCAGGCACATCAACGCAAGCGGCCAGGTGCTGGGCACCTATTACAAGGACGGGCGCGGAATCGGCTTTCTCTGGACCCGGACAGGAGGCATGGTGCGGATCGGCCCGGACGCGGGCGAACAGTATGTCACCGCGCTCAACGACAACGGCGAAGTCACAGGGAACAACCGGATCGTGGACGGTGGCGCGGCGTATCGTTACAGCCCCTTCATCTGGACACTGCGGCGCGGCATGCGGCCACTGCTAATCGCCGGCGCACCGGACGGCAGGGTCCAGGCCCTGAACAACCGGCGCCAGATGGTCGGCTACCTCGAGCGCACGCTGGAAGACGCGCGCAGCAGGCGCGCCGTGCTGTGGAACGATGCGTGGACCGATGCGGCCAATCCGGTCGACCTGAACACCCGGCTCCACCGGGCTCCCGCCGGGCTGGTGCTGTACTCGGCAAAGGCGATCAACGACAACGGCGCCATCGTCGCCGATTCCAGCGCCGGGCTGGTCCTGCTGCGCCCAGGCAGGATAGGCACGGCCGCACCAGTGCTCGGCGCAATCGCCGGCGCGGCCGCCGACGGCGCGGTCACGACAGGCGACACGGTCGACTTCACAGTCAACTTCGCCGACAGCGCCCCGGCCGAGTCGCACCTGGCCTCGGCGAGCGTCAACGACGGCTGCCCACAGGCCGCGCCCAGCCTGCGCGAGAGGCGCGGCCTGGGCGACGTCAGCCTGCGTCATACCTTTTGCCGGCCCGGCGCTTTCACGGTGCTGGTCAAGGTGACGGACCGTGCCGGCAATGCCACGCAAGTGCAGCGCCTGCTGTCCGTCACCGGTCCGTCGGTTGCGGCGCGCACAGCAAAAAAGGCCACCCAGGATCCTGGCTGACCTTTTTTTCGCACGTGGCGTTGTTTCCAGGGCCGGCTCAGGCCAGCCCTGCCCGATCAGTAACGGTTCGGGTTGTTCGGGCGCTGGTCGGCGCCGTTCGGGATGCCGTCGCGATCACGGTCGCGGTAGGCGCGCTCGACGCGGTTCGGGATGCCGTCGCCGTCGCGGTCACGGGCCAGTTGGCCCGAGCGCCAGCCGCCGCGCTCCAGGACCCAGCCGTTACGGTCGCGGCGCCATTCAGGGCGGGCATACACGTAGCCTGGACGGACCCGCTCGTGGTGGCCGGCAACCCAGGTGTAGCGGCGGCCGTTCCAGTTCCAGTAACCCGGCACCCATTCAAAGCCGCGGCGTGCCGCAGGGATCCGTTCGGTGCGCAGGGCCGGTGGCGCTTTGTGCACGACGATGACCTCGGTCCTGTTTTGCGCCAGCGCTTGCACCGGGGTGAAAGCGGCGGTACCGATCAGAACGGCTGCTGCGGTAAGAAGGATTCGTTTCATGGTAGTGCTCCTTTCGGTACGGTGTGAGATCACTATATCCAATCATTCCTACGCTCAGTAGCACTGATGCAAGTGCTTACAACCGGTACATTTGTCAGGAATCCATTAACAGACTGGAAACGTTATGCTAGCTCGGCAGCCGTCCGGGCAGCGCACGCCCGAGGCCGCTATGGGTGAGGACACCCGGTACCCGCGCCGCTTTCACCAGACGGGTGAAATGCGATCGCGCCGAAACAGGCTCCGCAAAAACAAAACAGCCGGCGCAAGGCCGGCTGTTTTGTCATGCGAAAAACCGCGACAGATTAGTCGAGTTTCCAGGCGTAGTCGACCTTGGCCCAGGTCTGGGCTGGCGCGCCGTCCTTGCTGCCCGGCTTGAACTTGCAAGCCGACAGGCCTTTCTGGGCTGCCTTGTCGAGGCCTTTGAAGCCGCTCGATTTGTCCAGCTTCGAATCGACGACGCTGCCGTCGGCATTGACGAGGAACGACATCGTGGTCGTGCCCTGCTCTTCGTTCATCAGCGAGGCTTTCGGGTATTCGACCTTGCACTTCGACGGGTCGAACGAAGCCGGGGTTTCGGCGGCGAAGGCCGAACCGGCGATGGTGGCGAGAGCGAAGGCGATGGCGCTGAAAGTCGTTTTTTTCATGATGGTCGTTCCTGTCTGGTGATGGTTAATCTG
>JAQGLR010000271.1 GCA_028292765.1 Massilia sp.
CTGGTGGATGCGCAGTCCGAAGCCGACATCGCCGAGTACCTCGACAGCGTGCGCGGCGTGATCGCCAAGTGCGTGGGCGTGATGCCGTCGCACGAGGAGTACATCGCGCGCCACTGCGCGGCGCGCAAGATCTGACCCTGACCTTTCCTGCAAGCAGCCTCATGTGCTTGACGCATGGGGCTGCTTTCTTTTGTTGGCCCCGTTTTTTTAAATTGTGCCCGCCCGTTCCCGACGAGGGAGTAAACTGGCGGTTTAGTATCGTTATCCGAAAGTCATCCATGTCAGACACCCCCATCCCATCGTTTTCCGACCTGAACATCCCTGCGCCCATCCTCAAGGCGCTCAAGGACGTCGGCTACGAAGCACCGTCGCCGATCCAGGCCGCCACCATTCCGCTCCTGATGGAAGGCCGCGACGTGCTGGGACAGGCGCAGACCGGCACCGGCAAGACCGCCGCGTTCGCGCTGCCGGTACTGGCGCGCATCGACACCAAGCAGTCCGCGCCGCAGGCGCTGGTGCTGGCGCCGACGCGCGAACTGGCGATCCAGGTCGCCGAAGCCTTCCAGAGCTACGCCGCCCACATGAAGAACTTCGCGGTGCTGCCGATCTACGGCGGCCAGAGCTACGGCCCGCAGCTGCAGGCCCTGCGCCGCGGCGTGCAAGTCATCGTCGGCACCCCGGGCCGCGTGATCGACCACATGCAGAAAGGCTCGCTCGACCTGTCGCAGCTCAAAACCCTGGTGCTGGACGAAGCCGACGAAATGCTGCGCATGGGCTTCATCGACGACGTCGAGCAGATCCTGAAGCAGATCCCGGCAGAGCGCCAGATCGCGCTGTTCTCGGCCACCATGCCGTCGGCGATCGCGCGCATCGCCAAGACCTACCTGCGTAACCCGGCCGAAGTGACGGTGGCGGCAAAAACCGGCACCGCCGACAACATCACCCAGCGCTACTGGCTGGTGTCGGGCATGCAGAAGCTCGAGGCGCTGACGCGCATCCTCGAAGCCGAACCGTTCGACGGCATGATCATTTTTGCGCGCACCAAGCTCGGCACCGAAGAGCTGGCGACCAAGCTGCAGGCACGCGGTTTCGCCGCCGTGGCCATCAACGGCGACATGGCCCAGCAGGCGCGTGAACGCACCATCGAGCAGCTGAAAAACGGCAAGATCGACATCCTGGTGGCGACCGACGTCGCCGCGCGCGGCCTGGACGTGGAGCGCATCAGCCACGTCATCAACTACGACGTGCCGTCGGATCCGGAAAGCTACACCCACCGCATCGGCCGCACCGGCCGCGCCGGCCGCAGCGGCGACGCGATCCTGTTCATCACGCCGCGCGAGCGCAGCCTGCTGAAAGCGATCGAGCGCGCCACGCGCCAGCCGGTCGCGCAGCTGACGCTGCCGACGATCAAGGCCGTGAACGACGTGCGTATCGCCAAGTTCAAGGAACAGATTTCCGAAACGCTGGCAGCCGGCGGCCTGGACCAGTTCCGTTCGCTGATCGAGGAATACGAGCAGGAGCAGAACGTGCCGGCGGTCGACATCGCCGCCGCGCTCGCAAAGCTCGGCCGCGGCGAAGTGCCGCTGCTGCTGGAAAAGCAGGACCGCGAGCCGAAGGCAGGATCCTGGGACGAACGCCCGGCGCGCACCGACTTCGTCGAGCGCCTGCCGCGCCCGTCGCGCGATGACGCCGGCAGCTGGGAAGACCGTGGCCCGCGTGCGCCACGTGAATTCGGCTCGAATAGCGGCTTCAAGAAGGAACGCGTGATGCGTGCGCCGGAAGACGGCATGGCCACCTTCCGCATCGAAGTCGGCCACACGAACGGCGTCAAGCCGGGCAACATCGTCGGCGCCATCGCGAATGAGGCGAACATCGACTCGAAGGTCATCGGCCGCATCGAGATCTACGACGACTACAGCACGCTGGACCTGCCGGCCGACCTGCCGAAGGACCTGCTCGACCACCTGAAAACCGTGTGGGTGGCCGGCCAGCAGCTCAACATCACGCGCGACGGCGAAACGCCGCCGCCGAAGAAGGCGGGCGCTCCGAAGAAATCCTTCGGCGCCGAGCGTGGTGCTACGGCCAAGCCGGGGTACAAGTCGGACAAGCCGTCGTACACCAAGAAGCCGCGCACGACCTGACCGGCAGCAGCGTTTGCCGGAGGGACCCAGGGTGGGCACTTGTGCCCACGCTACGCGACGCACTGCTGCGGGCTGCGATCGCTGCCTCAGCGCGCTCGCGTCCCATCCGGCGCAAACATCCACAACAGCGCTTCGCGCAACTCCCCGCTCCAGACCCCTCGTTGTGTGCGCCCCCGGCACGATCTTCAGCACCGTTCCCGCCTCGGGACGAGTGCGATGAAATCAGTGGGCGCTGGCCAGCGCCGGCGCCACAACCGGCACTGCCTTGTCCTCGCGCACCAGCAGCCACAGCACGCTCGACACGGCCAGGCAGCCGCCGCAAATCATGAACAGCACGCTCTTGTCGGGCGCAGACTTGAGGACGTAGCCGACCGCGGTGGTGGCCAGTTGCGGCAGCACCACCGACAGGTTGAACAGCCCCATGAAATAACCCATGCGGCGCTTGTCCACCTTCTCGCTCATGATCGCAAACGGCAGGCTGACCACCGCCGCCCAGCCGATGCCGACCGCCGCCATCAGGACGTACAGCATGTTCGGCGTGCGCGCGAACAGGGCGATGGCAAAATAGGCCAGCGCCATGATGCCGACGCAGAGCGCCTGGGTGCGCACGCGCCCGATGCGCGCGGCGATCGGCGCGAGCACCAGCGCCGGCAGCAGGAAGCCGACCACGTTCATCACCGCGAACGAGATCGCGATCACATGTCCCGACTGCGCCGCCGATTGCCCGGGCGTGGCGCCGGGCGTGACCACGTGCTGCTGGATGAACGAGATGATGTAGACGAACATCGACTGCACGCCGAACCAGGTGAAGGCGTGCGCGGCCCACAGGCGCCACAGCTGGTTCCAGTCGGTGCCGGTCGCAGCCGCCGGCTCAGCTTCCTGCCTGGCAGGAGCCAGGTCAGGCGCCAATTCGCGCGGCTCCTCGACCAGGAACACCGGCAGCACCGAGAACGCCAGCACGATCACGACGCCCACCGAAATGAGCGCGTAGTTGTCGATGAAGGCGCCGATCAGGTAAGCCATCACGCCCCAGAAGCCGGAAATCGTCTGCATCCAGGTATAGCCGCG
>JAQGLR010000455.1 GCA_028292765.1 Massilia sp.
TGACGCCGGTGTACATCGGGCTGCGGTCGAGGCCGTTACGGATGATGTCGTGGGTCTGCGCATTCGTGTGCGTCACCCAGCACGGCACCTGGCGCGGGTGCATCGCGGCATTGCCCATGTACGAAAACACCGGTACCGGATCGAGGTCGCCCGGTTGTTGCGCCAGCACGGAAAAATCGATGCTGCGCCCGTCGATACGTGGCGGCGTGCCGGTTTTGAGCCGGCCTTGTGGGAGTTTCAGTTCCTTCAGGCGGCTCGACAGTGCGACCGCTGCCGGGTCGCCGGCACGGCCGGCCGTATGGTTTTGCAGGCCGACGTGGATTTTACCGTCGAGGAAAGTACCGGCGGTCAGCACCACGGCACGGGCGCGGAACTGCAGCCCGATTTGCGTGACGGCGCCGACGACGCGGTCGCCCTCGACCATCAAGTCGTCCACCGCCTGCTGGAACAGCCACAGGTTCGGCTGGTTTTCGATGCGCGAGCGGATCGCCGCCTTGTACAGGAGGCGGTCGGCCTGGGCGCGCGTCGCCCGCACGGCCGGGCCTTTGGACGAGTTCAGGATGCGGAACTGGATGCCGGATTCGTCGGTGGCAATCGCCATCGCGCCGCCCAGGGCGTCGACTTCCTTGACCAGGTGGCCCTTGCCGATCCCGCCAATGGAAGGATTGCAGGACATCTGGCCCAGCGTTTCAATATTGTGCGTAAGGAGCAGAGTCTTCTGTCCCATGCGCGCGGAGGCAAGCGCGGCCTCGGTGCCGGCATGGCCGCCGCCGACGACGATCACGTCGAATTCAGTTGGAAATAGCATGATGGAAGAGTGAGGCGAGGAGTCTAATTCGCGATTATAGAATCTTTTATCGCCGCAGACTCAGCTCGGCCAAAATACAGGCGTGCTTTTGTTTCACGTGGAACACAAGTTCAGTTGGTGATGTTGGATGTTCCACGTGGAACAATATTGACTGCGCGCGTCCTGTAGACGTAAAAAAAGCCGGGAAACCCCGGCTTTGTTTCACGTGAAACAGTTTAGTCAGCCAACTCAACTAGCCCATTTAGCCACCGCATCGAAGGCCGTTTTCACGATCAGCGTCGACACGACGACCAGGAATAACTTGCGCACGAATGCGCTGCCGTGCTTGATCGCGAGCTTCGTGCCGACCAGGGAACCGGCAATCTGGCAGGCCGCCATCAGCAAACCGAGCTGCCACAGCAGGTGTCCGCTATAACCAAACCACATCAGCGCCGACAGGTTGCAAGCGACGTTGACGATCTTCGCCGCCGCCGACGCACTGAGGAAATCGAAACCGAAGAAGCGTACAAACAGGAAGATCAGGAAACTGCCCGTGCCCGGACCGAAGAAGCCATCATAAAAGCCGATCGCCGCGCCGATGGCCACCGCCCACCAGCGTTCGGCCATGCCGCTATGCACCGGCGCATGCGTCGAGCCCAGGTCTTTCTTGCGGAAGGTATAGATTGCGACCGCCAGCAAGACAAACGGCAGCAGGGATCGTACGAAATCGCCAGGCACCCGGGTCACCGTCCAGGCACCGACGAAAGAGAGGGCAAACGCGGCCAGCGCTGCCGGCGCGGCGGCGCTCCACGCCACCTGCACCCGGCGCGCGTAATTCACCGCCGCCGCACCCGTGCCGCAAATACTGGCCAGTTTATTCGTGCCCAATAAAGTAGCAGGTACCTCTTTCGGCAAGAAGGAAAAGATCGCCGGGACCTGGATCAGTCCGCCGCCGCCGACCACGGCGTCCACCAACCCGGCGAGGAAGGCTGCGCCGCCGAGCCATACGAGGTCCATCATCGACTGTTTTCCGCTACATTGAAGAGGTGAAATTGTACGGCAACTCGACAGCTCAACGCGGCCCAGTGTTCAGCTTCTGGTGTAAGCTGATTCGACGCTCAACCTTCGACCCTCCACGCTCACCACGACCATGACCGCCTTCGCCTTCAGCACCGTCGCCAGCATCGTTTCCGAAGCCCACATCAGCACCCGCCTCGGCGCACTGGTCGCCGAACGTTTCCCCGCCGCCCGCCGCGCCCTGCTCGTCACCGACGCCGGCTTTCTCCGCACCGGCCTGCTCGACGGCCCGCGCAGCAGCCTGCAGCACCACGGTATTCGCACCAGCGTGTTTTCCGGCGTCGTCGCGGACCCGGCGGAAGAGATTGTCATGGACGCGGTCGCCTTCGCCCGCGCCGAGGAGATCGACCTCGTCATCGGCTTCGGCGGCGGCAGCTCGATGGATGTGGCCAAGCTGGTCGCGGTACTGGCAGAAAACGCGCAGCCGCTGGCCAGCATCTACGGCATCGGCAAGGTGCAGGGCACGCGGCTGCCGCTGGTGCAAATTCCCACCACCGCCGGCACCGGTTCCGAGGTGACGAACATCGCCATCGTCACCACGGGCGCCACCACCAAGATGGGCGTCGTCGCGCCCCAGCTGTACGCCGATCTCGCCATCCTCGATGCGGCGCTCACGCTGGGCTTGCCGCCGCTGGTGACCGCCGCCACGGGAATCGATGCGATGGTGCATGCGATCGAAGCCTATACCAGCAAGCACAAGAAGAACCCGATGTCCGACCTGCTGGCGCGCCAGGCATTGACCCTGCTATCGGGCAACCTGATTCCAGCATGTGAACAAGGCGGCGAACAGGGCGGCAACCTGGCGGCGCGCCAGGCGATGCTGCTGGGCGCCTGCCTTGCGGGCCAGGCGTTCTCGAACGCGCCGGTCGCGGCGGTGCATGCGCTGGCCTATCCGATCGGGGGGATTTTCCACGTGCCGCACGGGCTGTCGAATTCGCTCGTGCTGCCGCATGTGCTGCGCTTTAATGCGCCGGCCGCGGCGTCCCTGTATGCCGAGCTGGCGGGCGTCGTCGTGCCGCATGCGAGCGGCAGCATCGAGGCGCGTACCGAAGCGTTGATTGTTGCGATGCAGCAGATGGCGCGCATGACCGGCATCCAGACGACATTACGGCAGGTCGGCATCGTCGATGCCGACCTCGAACGCTTGGCAGACGATGCCATGCTCCAGACCCGCCTGCTCGGCAACAACCCGCGCGAGCTGACCCGTGCCGATGCGCACGCGATCTACACCGCCGCGTTATAGGGACCGGCGCCCGCGAAAAAATCGAGCAGCAAGGCGTTGACGCGCTCGGCTGCGGTGACCTGCAGCCAGTGGTCGGCGCCGTCGATGCGCTCATAGCGGAAGGTGCTGGACACGTAGCGGGCCGAGTCGACCATCTGCCGTTCCCCTAGTGCCGGATCGAGACTGCTCCAGATGCCCATGACCGGCACCGTGACCGGGTCGCTTTTGGCCGCGAACACCAGCCCGCGCGGCACGTTCGCCCGATAATAATTCAGGGCCGCCGTCAGCCGGCCCGGCTCGACCAGGCTGCGGCGCCAGTACGAGACCTGGGTACGGTCGGAAGTGAAATGCCGCATCAGGTAAAAGTCGGCGGCCCGCAAGGACCGCTCCGCCAGGCCCGGCACCATGAACCACAGCGCGTAGGCGGTGCGCAGCTTCTGGTCGATGCCGGCGCGCGCAAAAGCGGCCGGGTGGCCGACCGAGAGCGCCACGTATTGTTCGATGCGTTGCGGCGCATCCATGCACAGCATCCAGCCAAGGATCGCGCCCCAGTCGTGGCCGACGACGCGTGCCCTGGCAATGCCGAGCGCGTCGAGCATGGCCAGCACATCGGTGCAGACGTGCTCGAGCCGGTAGGCCGACACGGCGCCTGGGGCATCGGTCTGGCCATAGCCGCGCAGGTCGGGCGCCAGCACCCGGTAGCCGGCTTTCACCAGCGGCGCCACCTGCTTGCGCCAGACCATGTGGGTGTCGGGAAAGCCGTGCAGCAGCACGACCGCCGGCCCCTGCCCCACGCTCCTCACATGCATGTGCAGCCCGTTGACATGCAGCCGCAGCGATTCTTCCTTCATGCCGCCTCCCGGTCCCTTGACGGGTTCATCCTGGCCGCATCGCCGCTACGGCCGCGCCTGCCACGCTCGAGCAGGGCCTGGGCTTCACCGACGATCCCGCGCCGGAACAGCAGCACGCAGACGATGAAGATCAGCCCCGTCACCATCCCGACCGACTCGCCGAGCGATCCGAACCAGTCCACGCCGGTCCTCCCGGCCAGCGACGTGCCCCAATCGCCCAGCTTGTTCTCGAGCGCCACGATGAGGAAGGCGCCGACGATCGGCCCCGCCATCGTTCCCATGCCGCCCACCAGCGTCATCAGGACCACCAGGCCCGACATGGTCCAGTGCACGTCGGTCAGGGTCTCGAAACCCAGCACGAGCGTTTTGGTGGCCCCTGCGAGGCCTGTGAGGCTTGCGGAGAGCACGAAGGCCAGCAGCTTGTAGCGGTCGGCGTCATAGCCCAGGGAAATGGCGCGCGGCTCGTTTTCCTTGATCGCTCGCAGCACTTGCCCGAACGGCGAGTGGACGGTCCGCACGATCAGGGCAAAGCCGGCGGCACAGATGGCCAGCACGACGTAGTACAGGGTCAGGTCCTTGCCCAGGTCCAGCATGCCGAACAGGCGGCCGCGCGGCACGCCCTGCAAGCCATCTTCGCCACCGGTGAACGGGCTGCGCAGCGCGGCGAAATACACCATCTGCGCCAGCGCCAGCGTGATCATCGAAAAATAGATGCCCTGGCGGCGAATCGCCAGCGCGCCGACCACGAGGCCAAGTACGCTGCTGGCCGCGACGCCGGCCAGGATGCCGAGTTCGGGCGAGAGTCCTGTCGAGGCCAGCAGGTAACCGGTGACGTAGCCGGCGCTGCCGAAAAAAGCGGCATGACCGAACGAGAGCAGGCCGGTAAAACCGATCAGGAGGTTGAAGGCGCAGGCGAACAGGGCAAAGCAGAGCAGCTTCATCAGGAACACGGGATAGCCGAAGAACGGCGCCGCCAGCGCGATGGCCACTGCGATGGCCAGCGCCAGCGCATACAGGAGTTTTTTGGGCATCGCTTACTTCTCCTTCCCGAACAGGCCGGCCGGGCGCAGCAGCAGCACGACGACCATGACCACGAAGACGACCACTTCCGACCCTTCCGGGTAATACACGCGGGTCAGCCCCTCGATCACGCCCAGCAGCAGTCCGGTGATGATCGAGCCCAGGATCGAACCCATGCCGCCGATCACGACCACCGCGAACACGACGATGATCAGGTTCGAGCCCATCAGCGGCGTGACGTTGATGACGGGCGCCGCCAGCACCCCCGCCAGGCCGGCCAGGGCGACGCCGAAGCCGTAGGTCAGCGTCACCATGCGCGGCACATTGATGCCGAAGGCTTCGACCAGCTTCGGGTTTTCGGTACCGGCGCGCAAGTAGGCGCCGAGTCGCGTCTTTTCGATGACGAACCAGGTGCCGAGGCAGACGGCCAGGGAAGCGGCGACCACCCAGGCGCGGTAGTTGGGCAGGATCATGAAGCCGAGGTCGGTGGCGCCGGCGAGACTTTCCGGCACGTCGAGGGTCTGGCCGGAGACGCCGAAGAAGGAGCGGAACACGCCTTCCAGCAGCAGCGTGATGCCGAAGGTCAGCAGCAGGCCATACAGGTGGTCGAGTTGATACAGCCAGCGCAGCATCGTCTTTTCGACAAGGATGCCAAAGGCGCCGACGACCAGCGGCGCCAGCACCAGCATCATCCAGTAGTTCAGGCCGTACGAGGTGACGCCGATAAAGGCGAGGAAGGCGCCCATCATGTAGAGCGCGCCATGCGCGAAATTGATGACGTTCAATAGGCCGAAGATGACGGCCAGGCCGAGCGAGAGCATGGCGTAGAACGAGCCGTTGACCAGGCCCAGCAGGAGCTGGCTCATCAGGGCTTGCAGGGGGACGCCGAAGATTTCCATAGGTGCCTAAAACAAATATGGCAAAAAACCCGTCACTTCCAGGCCGCACATTTCGTCTCCGCCTTGGTCGTGTACGCCTGCGCCCCCGGGATCGTCGCCACCCTCTTGTAGTAATCCCACGGATACTTCGACTCCGCCGGCGACTTCACCTGCATCAAATACATGTCGTACACCATCCGTCCATCGCCCCGGATCTCGCCATTCTTCGCGAACATGTCATTGATCTTGCGCGACTTCAGATGGGCCATGATTTTCGTCGGGTCGTCCGTGCCCAGCGTTTTCACGGCGTTCAGGTAATTGGTCGCCGCCGAGTAATCGGCCGCCTGCAGCATCGACGGCTGTTTCTTCATTTTGGCGAAATAGCGCTTCGACCAGGCCCGGGTGTCGGCATTCATGTCCCAGTACCAGCCGTCGGTCAGGTACATGCCCTGGGTCGCATTCAAACCCAGGGTGTGGACGTCGTTGATGAACACGAGCAGGCCCGCGGTCTTCATCTTTTTTGTCAGGCCGAATTCGCGCGCGGCCTTGATCGCGTTGATGGTGTCGCCGCCGGCGTTCGCCAGACCCAGCACCTGCGCCCTGGACGACTGCGCCTGCAGCAGGAAGGACGAGAAATCGGAGGCCGACAGCGGGTGGCGCACGCTCCCCAACACGGTACCGCCGTTCTTTTTCACCACCTCGGAGGTGTCCTTTTCCAGCGAGTGGCCGAAGGCGTAATCGGCCGTCAGGAAATACCAGCTCTTGCCGCCTTCCCGGATCACGGCCGAGCCCGTGCCGCGCGCCAGCGCCACGGTGTCGTAGGCGTAGTGCACGGTGTACGGAGAACATTGTTCGTTGGTCAGTTGTGCCGAACCGGCGCCAATGGCGATGAACACTTTCTTCTTTTCCGCCGCGACCTTGGCCATGGCCAGGCTGGCGCCGGAATTGGTGCCGCCGATCAGCATGTCGACGCCGCCCTGGTCGAACCATTCGCGCGCCTTCGAGGCGGCAATGTCGGGCTTGTTCTGGTGGTCGGCGACCATGAACTCGATTTTCTTGCCGTTCACTACGCCGCCGAGGTCGGCAATCGCCATGCGCACGGCTTCGGCGCCGCCCTTGCCGTCGACGTCCGAATAGACGCCGGACAGGTCGGTGATCATGCCGATCTTGATGGTGTCGCCGCTGATCTGGGCTGCAGCCGGCAGGTGAATACCGGCAAGGGCCGCGCTGGCGGCGAGGGCGAGGGCTGTGCGTTTCATCTTGTCTCCGTTTTTTAAGTTAAACCTTGCTGCAGTGAAGATTGCTACACGCCGAGCAGTTCGGTCAGCACCGGCATCCGGGCATCGAGGTCGCGTGCTTCAACCGTTTCGACGATCGCGCCATGCTCGACGACGTGGAAGCGGTCCGCCAGCGGCGCGGCAAAGCGGAAGTTCTGTTCGACCATCAGGATGGTGTAGCCCCTGGCCTTGAGCGTGGTGATGGTGCGCGCCAGGCTCTGCACGATGACCGGCGCCAGACCCTCCGCGATTTCATCCAGCAGCAACAGCCGCGCACCGGTGCGCAGGATGCGGGCCACTGCCAGCATCTGCTGTTCGCCGCCCGACAGGCGCGTGCCCTGGCTGTGGCGCCGCTCCTGCAAATTCGGGAACATCGCGTAGATCTCGTCGAGCGACATGGCCGTGCCGGCATCCGTCAGCGCGGGCGGCAGCAGCAGGTTTTCCTCGGCCGACAGCGAGGAGAAAATACCCCGCTCTTCCGGGCAATAGCCGACGCCGAGGTGGGCGATGCGGTGCGTCGCCAGGCCGATCGATTCCACGCCCTTGACGCGGATCGAGCCGCTGCGGCGGCCGGTCAGGCCCATGATGGCGCGCAGCAGCGTCGTGCGCCCGGCGCCGTTGCGTCCCAGCAAGGTGACGACTTCGCCCGGCGCCACCGACAGGTCGATGCCGTGCAGGATGTGCGATTCGCCGTACCAGGCCTGCAGATTCCTGATCTCGAGCGCGGCATCGATGGATACTGTCATACGTGTGCCCCGTCCGGCGTGCCCATGTATGCCTCGATCACCTGGGGATTCTTCGACACCTCGGCATAACTGCCCTCGGCCAGCACGGCGCCGCGCTGGAGCACGGAGATGCGGTCGCAGATGCCGGAGACGACGTTCATATTGTGCTCGACCATCAGGATCGTGCGTCCCTGTGCCACTTTTTTAATCAAGGCCGTCACGCGGTCCACGTCTTCGTGGCCCATGCCCTGGGTGGGTTCGTCCAGCAGCATCAGGTCCGGCTCCAGGGCCATGGTGGTGGCCAGCTCGAGCGCGCGCTTGCGGCCGTAGGGCAGGTTGACGGTCAGTTCGTCGGCAAAGTCGGCCAGGTCGACCTGGGCCAGCAACGCACGGGCCCGGTCGTGCAGGTGGAACAGCGAGGCCTCGGACTTCCAGAAGTGGAACGAATTGCCCAGGTTGCGCTGCAGGGCGGCCCTGACGTTCTCCAGCACCGTCATGTGGGGGAACACGGCGGAGATCTGGAACGAGCGAACGATGCCGCGGCGGGCGGTCTGCGCCGGCCGCTCGTGGGTGATGTCGGTGCCCTGGTAGGTGATGGTGCCGCGGGTGGGCGGCAGGAACTTGGTCAGCAGGTTGAAGAAAGTGGTCTTGCCGGCGCCGTTGGGGCCGATGAGGGCATGGATGTCACCCCGGCGGACCTTCAGGTCCACGCCATTGACGGCGACGAAGCCCTTGAACTCCTTCGTCAGGCCTTTTGTCTCGAGGATGATCTCCGCTG
>JAQGLR010000456.1 GCA_028292765.1 Massilia sp.
CATCGGCATCCTGGCAGCTGTCGCTATCCCTGCTTACCAGGATTACACCGCGAAAGCCAAGTTCGGCGCCGCGCTGTCGGAAGTGTCGGCAGGTAAAATCGGCTTCGACGCCCGTCTGAACGACGGCGACACCGTTACCGCGCCAGCAGAGGTCGGTTTGAATGGCCCAACCTCGAACTGCGCGTTCACCGCCACCGGTGCCAGCCTGACCTGCAAGATCGTGGCCGGTCCGTCGACTGTGAGCGGCCAGGACATCGTGCTGTCCCGCGACGCAACCTCGGGTATCTGGGCTTGCGCAGCCGCGGGCGTGCCTGAGAAGCTGATCGGCAAGGGCACCTGCGTCGGCAAGAAGTAATCCTGCCGGTTGAGACAAGAAAGACCCCGCTTCGGCGGGGTTTTTTTTCGTCCGCACTCCGGCGCGCACCCGCGCACGATTCTGCTACCGCAAGGTTCTCCAGGTTGGCTCATCCATACTTTGCCCGCGCGGCCATTCCCGTCTCCCGCATCCAGCCGCGCGACAATCCAACCTGACCCGGAGAACCCATGAAATCAATGAGAATTGTTCAGAAAGCAGAAGGCGGCTTCACCCTGATCGAGTTGATGGTCGTCGTCGCGATCATCGGCGTGCTGGCAACGGTGGCAATCCCGTACTACCAGGAGTACGTTGCCAAGGCGAAGTTCGGCGCCGCGCTGGCGGAAGTCTCGGCAGGCAAGATTGGTATCAACACCAGGCTGAACGACGGCGACGACGTCAAGGCGCCCGAAGAGATCGGCCTGTCGAAAGACCCGACCGCCCACTGCGCGTTTGGCGCCACTGCCGACGCCATCGCCGCCAGCCTGAGCTGCAAGATCGTCGCCGGTCCCGCAAGCGTGCGAGACCAGACGATTACCCTGACCCGCGATGCGGCCACCGGGGCGTGGAGCTGCAGCGCGAACACGGTGCCGCAAAACGTGATCGGCGCAAAAGCTGTCTGCACCGGCAAAGCGGTATAAATACTGGCGGATAAAAAAACCCCGCAAGCGCGGTGCGCTGGCGGGGAGTTTTTTCATTCAAGCCCGGGCACCGGGTCAAACAATCTTCTGCCGGTCCGCCAGCAGCGCCTCATAGGTCATGTTCTGCAACAGCGTGTAATGCCCCGGATCGAGGTCGATGAACTGCATGCCGTAAGTGAACAACTCCGACTCGTCCGGCGCTTTCGACACATTCACGTTGCGAATCGCCGCGCGCGCGGAAATGCGCACTTCCTGGTCGTCCGGCGGCGCCTTCAATGAAAACTGCAGCGCGATCTGCTCTTCGTCCGCCGGGAGCCGGCTGGTCGACACCACCAGGGCGCCACTGACCGACAGGTTCAGGATCGTGCAGGGCAGGGGACGGCCATGCGTGCCGCTGCCCGACAAATGGGCCGGCAGGTCGACCTTGACGCGCATCGCGGTGCGCAGGCTCGTGCCCTGGATCGTCTTCGGGAACGACACATGCACATAGAGCAGGGGCCGCGCGAATACACGCTCGACCGTGCAGGCAAACGAGCACACCTTCACCCCCGAGAACACGCGGATCGTCAGGCGTTCGCCTTCGGCCAGCGCGATCGGCGCGCCGTTTTCCATCGGAATCTTGAGGATGATGTACTCGTCCTTCGCGTACCCGATCAGGGCCGAGAAGTGCTGCACGGGCTTGATGCGACGATGCGTGATGAGCTGCAGCCGGGTACCGACTTGCAGGTTCATCGTTTCGAACTCGTAGTCTTGCGCTTTGAGTTCCGCGGCTTGGGCAACTTGCATGGGCATATTCGGAAGTGACTGACAACGATGCCAGGCGGGTAGTCATGATACCAGTGTTAGCCACAGAGAAATAAATCGGCAATTGGCGCCATGAAAAAAGCCCCCATTTGCGCGGGCTTTGTTGTTACATCGAAACGTTTAGCGTTTCAGGTGCTGGTCGAGCCAGCCGATCACGGTGTGGTGCCACAGCACGGAATTGGCCGGTTTCAGCACCCAGTGGTTTTCATCCGGGAACACCAGCAGCTTGCTGTCGATGCCACGGCCTTGCAGTGCCGTGAAGGTGGACAGCGCCTGCGCGGTCGGGATGCGAAAGTCGAGGTCGCCCTGGATGACCAGCATCGGGGTCTTCCACTTGTTCACGTGATGCACCGGGTTGAAGCGCTCATGGCTTTCCGGCACCGCAAAATAAGGGCCGCCGTTTTCCCAGTCGGTGAACCATTGTTCTTCGGTCGAATACGCCATGCCGCGCGTGTCGAACACGCCGTCGTGGTTGACGATGCACTTGAAGGCGTCCGGCCAGTTGCCCTCGATCCAGTTCATCATGTAGCCGCCGTAGGACGCACCCAGTGCGCAGCTACGCTCGCGGTCGAGCCATGGGAACTTTTTCACGGCAGCGTCCAGGCCCTTTTGCAGGTCCTCGAGTGGCTTGCCGCCCCAGTCGCCGCTGATCGAATCGGTGAACTTCTGGCCGTAGCCGGTCGAGCCGTGGAAATCGATGAACACGGCGGCATAGCCGGCCCCCGCATACACCTGCGGATTCCAGCGATAGCTCCAGGCATTGCCGAAGCTGCCCTGCGGGCCGCCGTGGACCAGGAAGGCGACCGGGTATTTGGCGCCCGGAGCGGCGTTCCACGGCTTCATCACGTAACCGTACACCGTGTCGCCATTGGCGCCCGCAAACGAGAACTGCTCGAATTCGCCGAAGCGCACATCCGCCAGCTTCTGCGCATTATTCCGGGTCAGCTGCTGCGGCTCGCCCCCGCGCAGTTTCGTCACGTGCAGCTGTGCCGGCGAGGCGAGTGTCGCGTGGGTGAAGGCGATGGTATCGCGGCGCATGTCGAAGGCGCCGACGGAACCCTTGCCGGTCAGGGCGCTGACCTTGCCGCTGGCGACATCGATCGCGAACAGGCGGTGCTGGCCGACGTCTTCCGCGTCGACGACGAGCGTCTTGCCGTCCGCGCTCCACTGCAGGGCCCCGGCGGAGCGGTCCCAGCTCTCGGCCAGGCGGCGCTTCTTGCCGCTTGCCACATCCATCAGCACGATGTGAAAGCGGTCGGCCTCGAAGCCGGGGCGGGTCATGGCCAGGTAGGCGAGCGTGCGGCCATCCGGAGAAAACACGCCTTTCGCATCCCAGGCCGGGTTCTCGGCGGTCAGGTTGCGCGGCGCGGCGCCCCCAGGAGCGGGCACGCTGTACAGGTCGAAGTTGGTCGACCAGGCTTCGGTCTTGCCGGCAATGCGCGCCGAGAACACAAGCGTCTTGCCGTCCGGGCTGAAGCGGTATTCCTCGCGGTCGCCAAAGGGTTTCGAGGGCACGTCGCCGTCGAGCGAACCGGACAGGCTGACGGGCGCCGCGCTGACGCGCCCGTTCGCATCCAGCGGGGCCGAGAACAGCACCGCGTTGCGCCCGTCCGCCCAGGTATCCCAGTGGCGCACGAACAGGCGGTCATAGACGCGTCCGCTTGCCTTGTTCTTCGATTGCGCCTCGAGCCGGTTCTTCGTGCACGCGAGGTCGGCGCAATCGCGGAACACCGCCATGCCCAGGGCGATGCGGTCGCCAGTTGGCGATACGCGGAAGTTGTCGACGTCGAGCGGCAGGTTCGTCACCTGGGTCGGCTCGCCACCGGCCGCCTGGCGCCACACCTGCGAGCTGCCTGAGCGGGTCGACAGGAAATACACGGCGTCGCCCGACGCGGACCACTCCGGATCCGTGCTGCTGCTGTCGTGTACCGTGAGCGCCCTGGGTGCGGTTTTGCCGTCCAGGCCGGCGATCCACAGGCTCGTATGGCCGCGGTTCTTGTCCATATTGGTGGTGCGCACCGTGTAGACGACGCGGCTCGCGTCCGGCGACACCGCCGGGCTGCCGACACGTTCCAGGTTGACCAGGTCTTCCACCGTCAGGCCGCGCGGGGCGGCAGGGGTGGCAAAGGCGGCATTGGCAGCGGCCAGGGCCGTCACCA